>JBDRFQ010000025.1:0-9080 GCA_043818685.1 Candidatus Eiseniibacteriota bacterium | reverse complement strand
CTCGGGGTTCGCGACGACCGCCCTCGCCTTCACGGTGCGGGTCGTTTCGTCCATTACCGCGCCGATGTGGTCGAGCGCGCCCGTGAACACACGGCCCGCGAACGCGTCCGTCTCGACCTCCACGGGGACGCGGGCGCCGGAGCCGAGGGCGGCGAGGTCGCGGAGGTCCTGGGCGTAGATGTCGAGCCAAACCCACACCGTCGAGAGATCGGCGAGGAGGAGGATCTCCGCCCCGGGCTCGATCCTCTCGCCGATCGTGGCGTGCTTGTGAACGACGACGCCCCCCATCGGCGCCCGGAGCGGGAGGGCGCCGCGAGCCTCGGTGCCGCTCCCCGCCTCCGCTCCGGCGATGTCCCGTTCGGAGAGCCCGAACGCGCGGAGCCTCGCTTCGGCGGCGGCGCCATCCGCCTCGCACTCCGCGTAGCGCATCCTCGCCTCGATGAGATCGACCTCCGCCGAGACCTTCCGCTCGAAGAGCTCCTCTTCCCGTTCCAGGTTCTTCCGCGCGAGATCCGCGAGCGTGCGGCTCCTCCGGTGGGCGGCGAGCGCTTCCCCGGCCTCGACGCTCCTCATCTCGAGCAGTCGATCCCCCTCGCGCACGCGGCTCCCCACGTCGACGAACACGCCGCTGACGATTCCGGGGACCGGCGGCGTCAGGTGGACCGTCCGGTTGTCGTCGAGAACGATCTCCCCGGTGACCTCGAGGGAAAGACCCGCCCGGTGGAGGGCCGCCGCCTCCACGCGAACGAGCCCCTGCCCATCCGCGCCTTTCTTGATGAGCGAAGGGTCGAGCTTCACGACCCCGACCTCGTACCGGCACGCGTCGCAGGTGTAGGCGGGGATCTCATGCTCGCACCGCGCCGAGCGGATCGCATCGAGCGAAAGGAGGGCCTCGGCCGCTCCGTGGTCGTGACCCCCGTGGTCCCCGGTCCCGAGAGCCCCCCGCTCGGTGAACGCCAGCAGGGTCCCGATCGCGAGAAGAAGAATCGCGTTTCGCATCACCAGTTCCTCCCCTGACCTCACGGTCGAACGGAAAACAAGGAGACCGACGTGTCGCCCGCGGCGCGCGCGATCTCCGCAACGCTGATGTGATAGCGGAGGAGCCCCTCGACGAGACGCGTCCGGAGCTCGATGAACGAGCGCTCCGCCTCGAGGAGATCGAGGTAGCCGAACCTCCCGTGCTCGTACCCGATTGTCGCCACCTCGAGCGCTTCGGCGGCCGCGGGAAGGGCCGCGCCGCGAAGGGCCTCGACCTCTTCGTAGGCGTTCAGCGCCTCCGCCCTGAGGCGCGCGAGGCGCGCGCCGAGATCGAGCCTCGCCGCCTCTCCTTCGCTCTCCGCCCGCGCGGCCTCGCTCGCCGCCGCCCGCACCGCCTCCCGGTTACGATCGAAGAGGGGAAGGGGGAGGGAGAGGCCCGCCGTGTAGGAGCGCTCGCCGGTCCCCTCGAGCCGGCGGATGCCCCCCGAGACGGAGAGGTTCGGGATCCGCGCGGCCTTCTCGGCCCGCAGCGCGGCCGCCCGCGCGGCGCGCTCCCGATCGATGCGGACGAGCTCCGGGCTTCGATCGCCCCCCTCGAGGGAGGCGGGGAACTCAGAGGGATCGACCAGGCGGTCGAGATCCCCTTCCACGCGCTCGAAGGCCGGATCGGTCTCGCCCCAGAGAGAGGCTAGACTCCGGCGCGCCGCATCGAGGTCGCGCCGCGCCGACCCGCGGGCCGCCTCCGAGAGGGCGAGCTCGACCTCGGCGCGCGTCTCGTCGAGAGGAGGGACTTTTCCCGCGGAGACCCTCTGGCGGGCCGCTTCGCGGATCGCGGCGAGAAGGCGGAGGTTCTCCTCGGCGAGCGCCGCCTTCTCCTGCGCGGCCCAAACCCGCCCAAACGAGTCGACCGCGAAGAACCAGACATCGAGGCGCCGGATCTCGTGGTCGATGCAGGCCGCCTCCCGCTCGGCGGCCGCGACCGCGGCGCGCGCTCCCCGCTTCCCGCCGGTCTCGATCTCTTGGACGATCCGGAGGGTCGTCTCGGCGCCGCCCCATCCGGAGCGCTCGCCCTCCCCGCCGAACTCCTCGGCCTCCCACTCGATCTCCGGGTTCGGGCGGGCCGCGGCCTGGAGCGACCGGCCCTCGGCCGCCTCGACCGCAAGGCTCGCCGCCCGGAGCCCCGGGTTTTGCCGGGCGATCCGCCCCCAGATTTCTTCAAACTTCAATGATTCGGTCGTCCGGCCCGTCTCCGACCACGAGGGCGAAGCCCACGCGGCGGAAACGCAACAGGCCAGGACCAAGGCTCGTTTCCGACCCATCGACGGTCCTCGGTTCCCTCCGCCTCCGGAGGAGTTGGTGCGATGAAGGAAGGACCCGGCCGCAGGAGCGCCGCGCGAGACGGGCTCCGGGAGCGCGGGCGGGGAGAATCCGCGGGACTCAGGCTATCGGGGGACGGAAGATCCGCTCATCCCGGAGAGGGTCGAACGGATCGAGAGGCGCCGCAAGGGGACAGAGCACGAAGGGCTCCGATGGGTCGGAGACCGAGGAGGGAAGAGCGATCGCCGTGTGGCAGACGCAGGAACACCGATCCCCCTCGTCGACCGGTTCGTCCCCGCACGCGCCCGCGCACGGGAACAGCGGGAGCGCCCAAGCGGCGAGGAGCGCCGAGAGGAGGACGACCGTTCGGATTCGGGTGGTCCGTGTCATAGGAGAAGTGTAGACCACGCGGTCCGGCACGTCAAGGAGGCGGCCGCGCCTCGCCTCGGAACCGCTCCAGCTCGGGGCGCCCAAGGCCTTGGCCGGGAATGGGTTGCCCGACGCCTCCCGAGAGGAGATCGCTTCTCGCGGGCCGCCCGTGAATGGTCACCGCCGCGTAACTCGCGTTTTTCTTGACTGTAAGAACCTCCCGCTGATACTTTGGTCGAAGTTGAGTTCCACCCGCGTGCGAGCAGTCGCGCCGAGATTCGCGCCGGATCACGCGATGACGCACCCGCCGGGCCGGGCGAACGACCGCGTCTCCGCCGACGGAGCGATCGGAACGGGCGGCGCGGCCGAGGCGCTCGGTACGAAGGAGCCTCCAGACATCATGGGCCTTCCGATGGTCGCGATTGTCGGGCGCCCGAACACCGGAAAGTCGACCCTGTTCAACCGTCTCGTCGGAAGGAAGCAAGCGGTCGTCTCCGATCGCGAGAAGACGACGCGCGACCGGATCTACGGCGAGGTCGAGTGGGGGAAGGCGCGTTTCTTTCTCGTGGACACCGGCGGTCTCCTCCCGGACCGCGAGGCGACCGACCTCGATCGTCTGGTGGCGCGCCAGGTCCGGGCGGCGGCCGGGGAAGCGGACCTCGTCCTCTTTCTCGTCGACGGCAAGACCGGGCCCCTCGAGACCGATCTCGAGCTGGCGCGTGAGTTCCGGAGGCTCCGGAACGGCTTCGTCGTCGTCGTAAACAAAGAGGATGCGATGCCCGACCCGTCCCTCGTGCACGAGTTCCTCGGGCTCGGTCTCGGAGAGCCTCTCTCGATCTCCGCGGCGCACGGAACGGGGGTTGCCGATCTCCTCGACGAGATCGTACGCCGCCTCCCGGAAGAGACGGGGCCGCCGGCGGAGGCGGAGACGGTCCGGATCGGCATCGTCGGGCGGCCGAACGTCGGCAAGTCCTCCCTCGTCAACGCCTACCTGCGCCAGGAGCGGATGGTCGTGAGCGAGGAGCCCGGCACGACGCGAGACACCGTCGACTCCGCCATTCTCTGGAAGGGGAAGTCGATCACGCTCGTCGACACCGCCGGGCTCCGGCGCCGGAGCCGCGTGCACGACGACGTGGAGTACTTCTCGATGCTCCGAGCCCTCCGCGCGATCGAGGCGAGCGACATCGTCTTTCTCCTCATCGACGCGGCGGAGCCGATCGGCAAGCAGGACGCGCACATCGCCTCCGTCGCTGACCGGCTCGGGAGGGGAGCCGTCGTCCTCATCAACAAGACCGACCTTCCCCTCGAGCAGCCGGTCGATGAGCTCAAGGCGGACGTCGCCCACCGGATGCCCTTCCTCGCGTACGCCCCCGTCCTCGCGGTCTCCGCCCTCACCAGGAAGGGGATCGGGAAGGCGCTCGATCTCGCCCTCGCGATCGACGAGGAGCGGAAGCGGAAGCTCGCCACTTCGGAGCTGAACAAGATCGTCGAGTGGGCGGCGGAGAGGAACCCGCCCCCCGTCGGGCGGAGGCCGAACAAGATCTACTACGCGGTGCAGACCGCGGTCGCTCCGCCGACGTTTCTTTTTTTCGTAAAGGAATCGGGCGCGATCACACCCGAGTACCGCCGCTACCTCGTCCGGTCGATCCGGGAGAAGGTCCCTTTCGAGGGAACCCCGGTGGTCGTCCACATGAGGGAGAAGAGCCGATGATCGCCCAGGCGGCGCTCGCCGCCTTCCTTCTCGGGTCGATCCCGTTCGGGTACCTCGTGCCGCGGGTCTTCGGCGGCCTCGACATCCGGTCGTTCGGGAGCGGGAACCCCGGCTTCACGAACGTCTATCGGGCAGCCGGGCCCGTACGCGGGATCGCGGTTCTTGCCGGCGACGTCGGAAAGGGGATCCTCGCCGTCCTGCTCGGCCGCGCCCTGGGGGGGACGGCGGGCGGAGCGGCGGCGGGCCTCGCCGCGATCGCGGGACACGTCTGGACGCCGTTCCTCCGCTTCCGCGGGGGGAAGGGGGTGGCGACAACCGCGGGTGTCTTCTTGACGCTCCTCCCCGCAGAGACGGGGATCTCGGCCGCCGTCTTCCTCGTAGCGGTCCTCGCAACCCGCTACGTCTCCCTCGGCTCGATGCTGATGGCGGCAACGCTCCCCCTCTCGGTCCTCGTCCTCGACCGTCTTCGCGGCGGGCCTCCCCGCCTTCACCATCTGCTACTCGTGCTCCCCGTCTCGCTCCTCATCGTCTGGAGGCACCGCGCCAACCTGAGACGCCTCATGTCGGGGACCGAGAACCGATTCCATCTGCGGAAAGAGAGGGACACATGACGATGATCGTGACGACCGGCAGGAGGAGGGAAACGGAGGCCGGGACGTCCCGAGCGACAGGCGAACGGCGCGGCTTGAGCGCCCGCCTCGGAGCGGGCGGCGCGGACGCGCGGGAGAGAGCTCCCCGCTGCGGAGAGGATGGGGCGCTGCCGATCGGGGATAGGGAGACGCACCGTTCGAAGGCGCCGAACGCCGACGCGAGCGAGGGGAACCGGACATGATGAAGCTTCCGGAAGGCAAGGTGTACTACTCGATCACGGAGATCGCGGACCTGACCAAGGTGAAGCCGCACGTCCTCCGCTACTGGGAATCCGAGTTTCCCGCCCTCACGCCCCGGAAGAACCGGGCGGGAAACCGCGTCTATCAGGAGAAGGACATCAAGCTGATCTTCCTCATCCGGCATCTTCTCTACGAGGAGGGTTTCACGATCGCCGGCGCGAAGAAGAAGCTCTCACGGAAGGGGATCCTGGACGACCCGCGCGAGGAGGCGTCGGTCGAACCGAACCGGTCGAGCGCCCTCGCGTCGATCGAGCAGGACCTGCAGAAGATCCTGAAGACCCTCTCGTGAGATCCTTGTCCTTCATCGGCCTCTTTGTTATACTCTGCGCACGAAGAGCGCGCCCGGGCTCGCCGCCGGTTCGAGGAGAGCCCGCGTTCGTCGCGGTCGGGGCGTGGGGCAGTCCGGTAGCCCACTAGCATGGGGCGCTAGGAGTCGCTGGTTCAAATCCAGTCGCCCCGACCATTCCTTCTCGTCCGCGCACGGCCCGACGCTGCCGCCTCGGGGAAACGAATCGCGATGCGCCTCCTCGTTCTGATCCCCGCCTTCAACGTGGAGAAGACGATTCCCGGCGTCGTGCGCGAGGTCCGCCGGGCTGCGCCGGAGGCGGGCCTCCTCGTCGTCGACGACGGCTCAACCGATCGAACCGCCTCGGCGGCGGGGGAGGAGGGAGCGCGCGTTCTCTCGCACGAGACGAACCTCGGAAAAGGGACCGCGCTCCGGAGCGGATTCGAGGTCGCGATCCGCGAGGGCTACGAGGCCGTCGTGACGATCGACGGGGACGGGCAGCATCCCCCCGAGTGGATCCCGCGCTTCGTCCGGAGGGCGGAGGAGACCGACGCGGACCTCGTCGTCGGATCGCGCCGCGCCGACCACGCGCGCATGCCGCAGCTCCGCCGTCTCTCCAACCGGCTCTCCACCTGGCTCGCCTCCCGCGCGGCGGGAGGGCCGCTCCCCGACAGCCAGTCCGGCTACCGCCTCGTTCGGACCGAGGTGCTCCGGGCGGTCCCGCTCCGGACCACGCACTACGAGACGGAAACCGAGCTTCTCATCGGAGCGGCCCGCAGGGGGTTTCGCATCGAGTCGATTCCGATCCCGGCGATCTACGCGAACGAGACGAGCCACATCTCGGTCTGGAGGGACACGGGGCGCTTCCTGAAGCTCCTCGCGGCGGTGCGGAGGAGAGACGATTGGAAATCCTGATCACGAACGACGACGGGATCGAGGCCGAGGGGCTCGCGGTTCTCGCGCGGGCGGCCGAGCCGCTCGGGCGGGTCACCGTGGTCGCCCCGGAGGCGGAGCAGAGCGCCTCGAGCAACGCGATCACGCTCCGCTCCCCGATCGCCGTGCGGAGGCGCCCGGACGGACGGATCGGCGTGAGCGGCACGCCGACCGACTGCGTCCTTCTGGCAATGAACGGCCTCGTGGAGCCGCGCCCGGACATTGTCCTCTCCGGCGTCAACCACGGTTCGAACATGGGGGACGACATCAACTACTCCGGGACGGTCGCCGCCGCCATCGAGGCGACCCTGATCGGCGTTCCGGCGATCGCCTTCTCGGTCGCCGGGCGGGCGAACCACCTGTTCGAGGCCCCCGCGCGCCTCATCGCCCCGATCGTCGAGAGGATGGTCGCCGAGCCCCCTCCCCGGAAGACCTTCTGGAACGTGAACTTCCCGAACCTGCCGCTCGAGCGGATCCATGGAATCCGCGTCGCGATCCTCGGGACCCACCGCTACCAGAACGCCGTCGTGCGCGAGTCCGGGTCGGCGGAGAGCGCCGTCTACCGCGTGGGGGGCGGGGAGCTGATGTGGGAGGAGAACCCGGAGGCGGACTTCACCACGGTTCTCGAAGCCCGCTGCGTTTCCGTGACGCCTGTTCATTTGGATCTCAATCATTACGAGATGATCCACGTGATGCGCCGCTGGCGCTGGAACGGGCCCGGACGATGAGGCCGTACCGGGGCGCGGAGGAGTACCGGGCCTCCCGCGAGCGGATGGTGCGCACCGAGGCGGGGGAGAGGGGGATCCGGGACCCGCTCGTTCTCCAGGCGATGCTCGAGGTCCCCCGCCATCTCTTCGCGGACGAGGCGCTCGCCCCTCGCGCCTACGGCGGCCACGCCCTCCCGATCGGGCACGGGCAGACGCTCACCCAGCCGTACATGGTCGCGCGCATGACCGAGGCCCTCGCCCTCCGGGGAGGGGAGAGGGTCCTCGAGATCGGGACGGGGAGCGGCTACCAGGCGGCCGTTCTCGCCCGCGCCGGCTGCCACGTCTTCTCCGTCGAGCGGATTCCCGAGCTCGCCCGCCGCGCCCGGCGCCTCCTCGACGCGATCGGGGCGGCGACGGTCCTCGTGCACATCGGCGACGGAGCGGAGGGGTGGCCCGAGTTCGCCCCCTACGACCGGATCCTCCTCACCGCGGGGGGGAGCTCGGTGCCCGAGGCCCTCCTGGAGCAGCTCGGCGACGAGGGGCTACTCGTTGCTCCGGTAGGGGAGGGGCGACAGGAGCTCGTGCGGATCCGGAGGGAAGGGGGCGCCGAGCGGGTCGAGTCCCTCGGCCCCTGCCGGTTCGTTCCGCTGGTCCGGGAGGCGCCGGCCCGGCCGGAGCCCGGGGGGGGCGCGGCGACGGAGGGCAGATGACCCGAGCCGCGCGGGGCGCGCGAGAATCCCCCTCGAAGACAAAAAAAGAGAAACTGGGGGGTTTCCTCTTCCCGGTTCAGCCACTATACTTCACGTCGCTCCCGGTCGTCCGGCGCCCGGGCCCTTTCCGCCCGGGTTCCTCGCTTGATCGGATGCCGACGGCCGGGGCGCGAGGCGTTCCCGCGACGCGGCGGGCCGCGCGGGACGAGTGACAGGAGAAGATTCGCGTCGGGGCGTAGCGCAGCCCGGTAGCGCACCTGCTTCGGGAGCAGGGTGTCGGAGGTTCAAATCCTCTCGCCCCGACCACTTCCTTTCGACGACCGACTCGGCTCTCTAGCCTGGATTGTGCACGCGTTTTCGTCGCGAGGATGCAGAGCGCGAGCCGAGAGGCCGACCTGGACGAGCCGCTCCCGGAAACGTAGTCTCGGCACTACGTTGAGGAAGCGGCGACGGAAGGGAGGCCTCGCAGGCCGCGATCCCCAGCCGCAGCAGGAAACGCGTGCATAATCCAGGCTAGCGCGCCCGGGCGCGGCGGCCGGGCTCACCCACCAGCGGAAGGCCGGACCGGAGACCCGATCCCGCCGTTCAACTCCGTCGCGAAGCGAGGCACGCGGCTCCGCCTCCACGAGGCGGCTCGCCGCTCTTTTCGCAGGAAGGAAGCCGTGCGCGATGCAGATCGGGGTGATCGGAGCGGGCATGTGCAACGAGACGGTCGCCGCCAAGGCGGAGCGGGTCGGGCGTCTCCTCGCCGGGCGGGGGGCGGTTCTCGTCTGCGGGGGAATGGGGGGCGTGATGGAGGCGGCGGCGCGAGGGGCGCGCGCGGAGGGCGGGATCACCGTCGGCATCCTCCCCGGGAGTGACCCGGCGGGCGGGAACGACTTCCTCACGGTTCGCGTCGCCACCGGCTTCGGGGACGGGAGAAACCTCCTCATCCCCCAGTCGTGCGACGGGGTCATCGCGATCGCGGGCGCCTACGGCACCCTCGCCGAGATCGCGTTCGCGAGAAAGCTCGGGGTGCCGCTCGTCGGGATCTCCACGTGGGAGCTGGACGGTTCCTTCCCGGTTGTGGATGATCCGGAGGAGGCGGTGGACCTTCTCTTCGGGAGGCTCGGCGGATGAGCGGCACGATCGTGAGAAGGCGGGCGATCGTCTCCGGGCGCGTGCAGGGAGTCGGGTTCC
>JBDRFQ010000024.1:0-10004 GCA_043818685.1 Candidatus Eiseniibacteriota bacterium | reverse complement strand
CTTGAGCAGCCGGGAGTAGATGTCGTACGCGCGCTCGCCGCGCCCGCTCTGCTCGACGACGATCGGAACGAGTCCCATGTGTTTCGGCCTCCCCGTCACGCGACGGTCGAGTGTTCTTTGATCCACTGAAGCACCTTGCGCTCCCGGAGAACGCGCCGGAGATCGCTCGCGAGCTTCTCTCTCTTCTCGCGGCGCTCCTCCGGGGGGAGGGAGGGATCCTCGCGGGGCGCGATCGCCCGCCGCATCGTCTCGATCTCCCGCTCCTCCGGCTCGAGCTTCTCTCTACCCGCTATTTCGGTCATGAGAGCGAGTTTCTGAATCGCCCGCTTCGCCCCCGCCCGGTGCTGATCGATGACGGCCGTGATCCGGCGGGCTCCCTCGGCCCGCTGCTCCTCGGGGAGGTCCTCCACACGCGGGAGGGAGGGGAGGTTCGCGCGGGTCACCTTCTCGAGAAGGCGGCCCGAGACCTCGACGACGTTCTCCCGGACGAGAAGATCGATGATTTCCTCGTCGAGCTTCCGGTCCGCCTCCTCCTCGGCGCGCTGCTCGAGAACCTTGCGGATCTCGTCCTTGAGGTCCGAGACCGCCGCCTCGCGGCCGAGCACCCGCGCCGCGAAGGCGTCGTCCACCGCGGGGAGGGTCGCCTCGCGGACCTCCTTCACCTCGAAGCGGAACTCGATCTTCTTGCCGGCGAAGGCGGCGGAAGGGTGATCCTCGGGGAAATCGACCGGAACCGTGCGCCGGCTTCCCGGCTCCGCCCCGACGAGGCCTTTCTCGACCGCGCCGGGCACGCCCGGGGACTCCTCCCGCGCGAGGAGCAGCTCAGCGCCGTCCGCCCTCTTCCCGAACGCGTTTCCGTTCGGAAGGAAGCGCTGATAGGAGACGAGCAGCTGGTCCCCGCGGATCGCCGGGCGCTCGACCGGCACGAAGTTCCGGTTCGCCTCCTGGAGCGCCCGCGTCTCCTGTTCCATCTCCTGGTCGGTCACCGGACGGACGACCCTCCGGAGCTCGAACCCCTGATGGCGCCGGATCTCGACGCGCGGCCAGGCGTCGACCGAGAAGCGGAACCGGACGGGGGCCCCCTCGGGCGCGCTGAGCTCATCGAGAACCGGATCGAGGAAGGGGACCGTCTCCGCCTCCCGGAGCGCCTCCCAGATGACCCGAGAGACGAGCTTCTCGACAGCCTCCTCACGCACGGTGGAGCGGAAGCGCGCCTCGAGAAGATGCCGGGGCGCCTTTCCCTTGCGGAACCCGGGGAGCCTGGCGCTCTTCTCCAGCTCCCGGAACTCCTTCTCCATCTCGCTCGCGAGAGCGCTCTCGGGAACCTCCACGGAGAAGCTCTTCGATCCGGGCTCGGGCTCCTCGACCTCGATGATCGGCTTGGTTTCCGCGGTCACGCCGTTCTCCTGACCCCCGGCCGCGCACACGCGGGTGCGAGAGGGGGGACTCGAACCCCCACGAGTTTCCTCACTGGATCCTAAATCCAGCGCGTCTGCCGGTTCCGCCACTCTCGCGGTCCCTGAGAGGGGAAAGCCCGTGGGCCGCGACTAATATACCAGCGGCCTTGAGAACCGTCAACAATCCGCCGTCCTAATCGCTTGATTCGGAATAGGTTTCCCTTAACAGCGGACGTCACGGCACCATAGGACCCCCAAAAGGCCGCTGTCAAGGGAAAACGGGAGGAGGCGCCGCCCGCCCGGGGGCGGAAACGCGCGCAGGCTCCGGGCTAATGCCCTCTCATGGAGAGCACGACGCCCACCGTCCGGCATAGGATTCGGAGGTCGTACCAGGGCGACATCCTCCGGACGTAGTCGAGATCGTACCGTACCTTCGCCCGGACGTCGCTGATGCAGGTGTCGTACGCCTGGTTCACCTGGGCGAGCCCGGTGATCCCGGGCTTCACGCGAAGGCGGAGAGCGTACTCAGGAAGCTCGCGGATCAGGTCGCGCACGAAGGTCGGCCTCTCCGGACGGGGACCGACGAGGCTCATGTCCCCCTTGAGGACATTGTAGAGCTGGGGGAGCTCGTCCAGACGGAGGCGCCTGAGGGCCCGGCCGAGGAGGGTCACGCGGGGATCGTCCCTCTGGGCCCACATCGGCCCGATTCCGTCCTCGGCCCGGTCGACCATCGTCCGGAACTTATAGATAATAAAGGGCTTGCCGGGCAGATCGAGCGTGCGCCGGTCGTACACGTCGTAGTAGTCGCCGATCCGGTCCCCACCGCGAGAAGAGAGGCGCCTGTTCATCCCGATTCGGACCTGCCGGTAGATCACGGGACCCGGGGAGGTCAGCCGTATGGCGACGGCGACGGCGAGGATCACGGGCGAGAGAACGAGGAGGAGCAGGAAGGCGGCTAGGCGGTCCGCCACCTCTTTGCTGGCGAGGCTCTTCGGACGGTCCTCGACGAGCGGATCCCTGCCGCGCCCCGCGAGAGTGATGACTCGAAGGCCGGACTTCACCTTCGCCGATTCCTCCCTCTGCTTCCCGAGCGGGAGGAACTTCGGCCAATCAAGACGACGCCACATCCTCGCCATAAAGCTCCCCGAAGCCGACGGCACGGGCTGTAAGACCCGGCGCAGCCCCCGCCTCTCGGCCCCTTTGGCCCGCTCTCCCCGTGGGGTTCGCAGAACAACCCCCCGAGAGCAGCTCACCCCGACCCCGGGAAGTGGAGAACCGGAAGTGGTAAGAATTCTACCGCACTCGGCCCACCGGGTCAACGCAAAAGAAACCCGAGCCCACCCGGTCGCCGGCCCCGCCGGCCGGCTCCCCGCGGGCCGCTACTTGCCTGGCGAGAGCGTTTCGAACGATCGAATGGTGCCCGAAACCGTTGTCCCAGCTTCATCTTCCACGACCGGCTGCATGAAGTAGGTCGTGTCGGGAATGAGCGACTGCAGGGGAATCGAGTGGACCCGTTCGTAATCGTCCGTATCGAGGGCGGTCCGGTTGAGCGAGAGGCTTCCGGCACTGAACTTCACTCGCGCCTTGGTCGGAACGTTCGTCTCGAAGCTGACGACTGCGAATGTCAAGCCGGCCGTCACCTCCAGGTTCGAGATGGTCGGAACCGCGCCCGCCGGGAAGACCGCCTGCACCCGGTTGCTTTCCGTCCGGCGACCGGCGCGATCGACGACCTGGAGGTAGTACTTGACGTAGAAGGGGAGGTCGGCAACCTGCGGGTAGTGCACGTAGCTCGTCGCCCGCGGGTTGTTCACGATGTCGAGGAGGGAGAAGGCGGAGACGCCCCCCTGGGTGGTCGAGGAACCCCAGTAGATCTGGTAAGAGGCGAAGTCGGGATCCACGTTGGCGGCCCAGGAGAGAAGGACGTTCTGGTTCGTCACGTCGACGGAGGGGGCGTTCAAGGGGACGAAGGACGGGTCCAGATCGGTCGTCGTGGCCGAGGCGACGTCCGAGCCGGCTGCGAGCCCTCCCTGATCGACCACGTAGATCCGGTAGTAGTAGGTCGTCGCCTGGTTCGTCCCCGCGTCGAGAAGGCTCCGCGTGAGGATCTCCCCGACCGTCCCGATCATCTCGGAGCTCCTGCTCACCGCCTCCACGGTCGACCGATAGACCGAGTACTCGGCGAAGTCGTGGACGGTCGAGAGATCGACCGCCGTCCAGGTGAGCCGGATGCTCGTCGACGGGGAGTCGGAGGCGGCCGCGCTGAAGAGGGGAACCCCCTGCGGGGCGAGGTTCCGGGTGACTCCCGCGGCGACGTTCGATCCGGAACGGAGCCCCTCGTTGTCCTCCGTGAAGACCCGGTAGAAGTAGGTCGTTGCGTCCCGGAGGAGCAGGGAGTCGACGAGCCCCGTCTCCAGCGGGTCGGATGCGACGCCGACCACCACGTCCTCCTCATCCCCGGCGACCCCGGGATCGCTCCCCCGATAGAGCACGTAGCGGCTGAAGTCCCTCTCCTCGGTCGGCGTCCAGGTCAGGGCGATCCAGTTCCCGCCGGCTTCCACGACGGTGAGAACGGGCGGGGCGGGACGCGAGCGGCTCCCGGCGATGGTGAGCGCGGTGGTGGTCGTGCGGGGGAACGCGGAGTTCCCCGCGCGATCGACGAACGATCCGACCACGACCTCGTTCTCCGCCGCGAGATCCGGGGTGATCACCCGAACGAGACGATAGAGACCGCGCGCCGGATCGTAGGTGAGGGGGATGTCGGTCAGGGCGCTCCCGATCGTGATCGTCGCGAATCCCCCCTCCTCGCCCGTGCTCATCAACACCTGGAGCGTGTCGCCCGCGGCGAGAACCTCCCCCCCCGAGTCCTCGACGAGCGAGAGGATCTCGGCCCGCGTGTCGAGGATGATGTCGTCGCGAACCGCGGGGCTCTCGATCCCCCCCGACGTGCGGAAGCGCGCGTAGACGGTCTTCGTCCCGTCCCCGTCCGTGAGGAGCCAGCCCCGCGAACCCTCGTACGCCTCGAAGAACGCGCCGGTAAAAAGGGAGTCGTTCGCGACCTTGACCGCGTTCACGTCCGCCGGCCCGGTGAACGCAAGGGTCACGAGACGGCTCGAGGTGTAGTCGGCGCGCCCGTCGATCACCATCCCGAACGAGCCGGGGGTGACGGTGAGCACCCCGGAGGGCTCCGACTCGATTCGATTCGTCCCGAGCGCGGTGACGCGGTAGTCGTAGGAGCGGCCGGGCACCAGCCCCAAATCCGCGTAGCTCGACAGGGAGGTCGCGGCGATCCGGGCGAAATCGCCACCCCCGGTCTCCCGGCGGTACACGCGGAAGGACTCGATCTCCTCCGGGCTCACCGCCTCCCAGGAGAGATAGACCGCGCTCTCTCCGAGCGAGGCGACGAGGTCGGTCGGCGCACCGGGCGTCTCGAGGGGCCGGGGAACATCGGTCAGGCTCTCCTCGCCGCACCCCCCGAGGAGAAGCGCGAAAAGAAGAGCAGGGAAGCAGGGAACGAACCTACCGAGCAGCCGCCGATTCATGGTTTCCACAACCTCCCACGTCCGCTCCGCGTCCCGGAAAGCGGACCTTCCTCTGCTGCTTTAGAACCCGACGCGAACGCCGAACCCGAGCCGGTCCGACGAGACGGGCGTCACGAAACCGATGCGCGTGCCCTCCGTCTCCACGACCGCGCTCGGCCCCGCCACGAGGGCGTCGATCAGCGAGGCGACGTAGACCACGGCGGTCACGCCGATCGCGATGTCGCGGCGCTCGAGCTCCTCCTCGCCGCGGCGGAACGCCTGCTCCCGCTCGGCCACGACGGTCTTCGAGAACGCCGCCTCCGCGGGGCCGCCGGGGGTGAGGGCGGCGATCTCGCGATCGAGCGTCTCGACGCGATCCATCTCCCCCTCGTGGTCGAGATGATAGATGACCGCCGACACCGCCGCGGCGGTCGCCGCGAGCGCGTAGAAGCCCCCTCGCGCCTTCTGTCCCGCATAGGACTGTCCGAACCCCGGATAGAGGAGGGACCGGACGACCCGCCGGGTCCTGATCTTCTGCCTGAGCTCGACCTGAAGGACCCCGTCGGATCCTTTCTTTACACTAAAAGGAGAGTGAAACAGGGCCGCATCGATCAGGTTCAATCCCCAAACGACGCCGAGCGCGCCGAGCGCGTAGTCCCGGTCTCGCAGCCTTCTCGTGGAGCGCGCCTCGAGACGGAAGGTCTC
Organism: Candidatus Eiseniibacteriota bacterium; assembly: GCA_043818685.1. Lineage (GTDB taxonomy): Bacteria > Orphanbacterota > Orphanbacteria > Orphanbacterales > Orphanbacteraceae > VGIW01. Next base: position 4,384 of record JBDRFQ010000024.1, on the reverse strand, counting down.
GTGAAGAAGCGCGAGATAGGCGTCGGTGTCCGGAGAGGTGTCCCCCTCCTCGATGAGCGACCAGTACCCGGAAAGCGCGCTTCGGCTCGCCTCGTATTCGTCGTGCGCCTTCCGGTAGCGCGTTTCGAGGGCAAGCGATGTGATCCCGGCCCCCAGCGCCGACGTTCCCCAGACGATCCCCTCGAGCGCGCGCCCCTCCCCGATTTGCCCGGCACCCGGGAAGGCGAGCGACCGGAAGACGCGCTCGCGTCCGAGGCCGCGCGCCTCTTCCAGACGAAGCTCGTTCTGCCGCGCCCGGAGGACGAGCGAGCCGTACGCCGTCTCGTGTCCGGGGAGATCGACGCGGACCTTGTAGTCCCCCTGCTGTCCGGGGAGGAGGGGGAGCGGGCTCTGGCCGCGGATCGTGATCGGTCCCCTCAGCTCGAAGAGCGCGCCCCGGGGGTGCGTGGAGAGCATGAGCGTTTCCGCGGAGACCGCTTGACCGGCGAAAAGAAGAAGAGCGAAGAGAGAGAGAATCGGCACGTGATCCCTCCATGCGGCTTCCTCTCAAAGAACCCCTCCCCGAAACCGCGCCCCTTTGGAAGCCTGCCGCAGTATAGGGAGCCCCGATCGAGAGTGTCAAGCGGCTCCGTGAAGGCCCGCGTCTTCTCTTCTCGGCGGGCCGGCGGAGGGATCAATCGACCGGGGATCGAACGGGGAGCGGATGTTCGGGGAGGTCGATGCCTTCGATCACCTCGGCGAGCGGAGCGAAACGACGCCCGGCGATCAGACGGCGGAGGCGGTCCTCGGAGCGGGCGATTCCGCCGTAGTGGCGCGCGCGGGAGAGAGGGGGGAGGGGAACGCGCGGCTGTCCCTCGTCGAGCTCCCACGGATGGACATAGAGGAGCACCGGGCGCCCCTCGCGCCGCACCGCGCGGAGACCGCGCTCGATGAGCCCAACCGGCAAGAGACGGAGGTAGCCGCCTCCGGAGACGGGCAGGTTCCAGCGGCCGACGCGCCAGGTCGAGAGGGGAAACTCGACGAGCGATCCGGCCCCGAAGCGGAGCCGCACCGGACCGCGCGGAAAGCCGGGGATCCCGTAACGGTCGTGGCGGATCGGGAAAACGCTCGAGTCGTAAAGGAACCCGGCCTCGGCGAGGAGGGGAAGAGCCCAGAGCGTGCGCGATGTGATCGAGAAGGTCGGCGCGCGATAGCCGGCCACGGGCCTCCCGGTGATCTCCTCGAGGAGGCGTTTCGAGCGGCGGATGTCCCGGCGAAACGCGGCGGGCCCGAGCTCGTGAACGAGGCGGTGGTCGTACCCGTGGCTCGCCACCTCGTGCCCCGCTTCGGCGACCTCGCGAACGAGCTCGCGCTCCTTCTCCGCGACCCAGCCGAGAAAGAAGAAGGTCGCCCGCGCCCCGCACGCGGCGAAGAGATCGAGCAGGCGGCGAACGGCGGGGGCGAGCCTCCCGCGGAGCGATTCCCACTCCCCGCGCGGGATCCTCCCCTCGAAAACGGTCGCGTGGAAGTACTCTTCCACATCGACGGAGAGTGCGTCCGGCTTCGGCTGCTGCTCGGGCATTGCGCTTCTTCTTTCTCGAGTGGAAGGTAGGGGCGGGCCGGAGGAGTTGTCAAGGCGGGGCCTTTTCCCTTGCCCGGGACGAACGGCGAGGGCTACGATCCGCCGAGAAACCCGCCCCGCCGGCTGCCCGGCGAAAGGAGGGATTCGAATGCATGCGCGGGCGCGCAGCGCGATCCTCATCGCGCTCGTCTTCGTTCTCGCTCTCGCCGCCGGATGCGGCGGGGGAGAGACCCCGGCGAGGAAAGAAGGGAAGAGCAAGCGCGGGGGGACGCTCGTCATCGGCGTCGACAACGATGCGGACGCCCTCTCCCCACTCACCTCGACGACGACGACCGGGAGCGACATCCACGGTCTCCTCTTCGGAGCGCTCGCGCGCACGAACCCGGACATGGCCTCCTATTCGCCCTGGCTCGCCCGCTCGTGGGAGTTCTCTTCCGACCACCGCTCGCTGACGTTCTTCCTCAGGGACGACGTGCTCTGGCACGACGGGGTGAGGTTCAGCGCCGAGGACGTCGTCTTCTCCGTCCCCCTCTACCGGGACGAGAAGATCGCCTACGGGTCGATCCGATGGCTCGATCACATCATCGATGTCGTCGCGCTCGACTCCTTCACCGTGAGGTTCGATTTCGACGCGGTCTATCCGTACCAGCTCACCGACGCCAACGTCGGGCGGCCCCTTCCGAAGCACATCCTCGAAGGCGTCACGCCGGAGGAGATGCGGAACCATCCCTTCAACCGGAACCCGGTCGGAACGGGCCCCTTCCGCTTCGGCGGGTGGAAGACGCAGCAGTCGATCACGATCCTCGCGAACGAGGAGTACTTCCTCGGGAGACCGCCGCTCGATCGCGTGGTCTTCAAGATCGTCTCGGATGAAACGAGCTTTCTCACCCAGATCAAGACCGGAGAGATCGACTTCTACCCGAAGCTCCCGCCGAACGCCTACGAAGAGCTGCTCTCCGTGGAACACCTCGAGGTGCTCAGGGTGCCGAGCCGCGTCTATTACTATCTCGGGTGGCAGGGGGAGAACGAGCTCTTCCGCGACCGTGACGTCCGGCGGGCGCTCACGATGGCCGTCGACCGCGAGAAGATCGTCGCCACCCTGCTCCACGGCTGCGGGCGGGTGATCCACGGGCCGATCCTCCCGTTTCTCTGGGCGCACGATCCCGACGTGCCGGCGATCCCCTGCGATCCGGAGGGGGCGAAGAAACTCCTCGCCGAGGCGGGGTGGGAGGATCACGACGGAGACGGGTGGCTCGACAAGGACGGCCGGCCTTTCGAGTTCACGATGAAGGCGAACGAAAACAACGAGCTCAGGAAAGACATCCTGGTGATCGTCCAGGAGATGCTCGCGCGGATCGGTGTCCGGATGCATCCGCTCACGCTCGAGTTCACCGTCTTCATCGAGCAGACGAACCGGAAGGAGTTCGAGGCGGACTGCCACGGCTGGCGTCAGGGCGTGAAGGTCGACCTCACCTCGATCTGGCACAGCCGGTCCATCGGCGACAAGTACAACCAGGTGAGCTACTCGAACCCCGAGGTGGACCGGCTGATCGACGAGGCCTCCCTCGAGCTCGACCGGGAGAGGGCGAAGAAGCTCTGGAGCGAGGTGCAGCGCGCGATCGCCGCGGACGCCCCCTACACCTTTCTCTTCAACCTCGACGATCTGTACGCGATCGACAAGCGCTTCAAGAACGTCCGGATCGAGACGTACGCGTGGACCTACAACCTGGACGAGTGGTACGAGGCGGGGGAGCGGAGGGACGTGCCGGCAACCGGAGCGCGGGAGGAGACGATCGATGAGGAGGGGGCGCTCGAGCCGGACAAGCCGCTGGATGCGAAGGAGAGGGCGGCCCCCGATGTAGGGAAGACCGCCGGAGGGGACGAATAGCCATGCCGGGAACGCGCCCGGCCCCTCTGCCCCGATGAGCGCCTATCTGCTCAGGCGCCTTCTCGCGGCGATTCCGCTCGTCCTCGGCATCTCCACGCTCGTCTTCTTCGTCGTCCATCTCGCGCCGGGCGATCCAACCGCGATCTACTGGAATCCGGACGTCGATCCGGAGGTCCTCCGGACGATGCGGAAGAACCTCGGGCTCGACGATCCGCTCCCGGTCCAGTACGTCCGCTGGCTCGCGCAGCTCGTCCGCGGCGACTTTGGCTACTCGTTCGGGCACCGCCGCCCGGTCATCGACGTGATCGGAGACGCGCTCCCGAACACCCTCGTCCTCTCCCTCACTTCGATGGCGATCCTCTTCGTTCTCGGCGTGGCGGTCGGCGTGATCTCCGCGGTGAAGCAGTACTCGTGGACCGATCACGTCGCCACGGTGCTCACCTTCTTCTTCTATTCGATGCCGAGCTTCTGGTTCGCCCTCATGCTCCTTCTCATCTTCCACTATCATCTCCGCTGGTTCCCCGCGGACCAGATGACGTCGATCGATTTCGTTTACGACGCCCTCCCGATCCACGGGAAGATCCTCGACCGGCTCCGGCACCTCGTTCTCCCGGCCGCGGCGCTCGGGCTGGGCGCGATGGCGGGCGTGGCGCGCTACACGCGGGCAAGCGTCCTCGAGGTGATCCGCATGGACTACATCCGCACCGCGCGCGCGAAGGGGCTCCCGGAAAGAGACGTGATCGTTCGCCACACCCTCCGTAACGCCCTGCTGCCGGTGATCACGCTCCTCGGCCTCTACTTCCCGTTTCTCTTCAGCGGCGCCGTGCTGGTCGAGACGATCTTCGGCTGGCCGGGGATGGGGAGGGTGACGGTGACGGCGATCTTCCAGAGGGACTACCCCCTCATCCTGGCGAACACGTTCGTCGCCGCCCTCC
>JBDRFQ010000023.1:0-10318 GCA_043818685.1 Candidatus Eiseniibacteriota bacterium | reverse complement strand
CAGCGATGTCTGATGCGCAGTATTTCGCCCAATGCGCGATCGCCGCCGGAAGACAAAGGCGAACCACGCTACCGCCTCGCTCGGTCAGTGCCCTGAGCGGCAGAGGACTGGCCCGGTACTGTGTCCCTCGGAACAGACACGTAACCAGTATCCGTAGAGAGCGACCGAAGAGTTGCCTCGCCCGCCGTCGGAGCCCTGACCGCATCCTGCTTGTGGAGCGAGTCCAAGATGAGCGGGGGCACCACCGCACCCAAGACCGTGACGACAAGCGCTGCTACCGTGACAAGGAATGCCTCCTTCTTGGTCAAGACCACGTCCGCATCCCGGTACTTCTGTTCGTACCAGGTTAAGCGCTTGCCGATCCGCACATACTCAGCCCTTAGTCTGTCGTTCTCGGCCGAAACCGCTTCCACTCGGTCAAGCGCCTTCTCCGCCATGATGATGTCCACCAGCGGTGGGTCCCCCGGGCGCTCTGCTCGCGTCGCGCTCTCAAGCGCAAGGGCACACATCAGCGTCCCGCCCAGGTCAGAGCACTTGCCATCAGGGCTCATCCGCGACTTCAGATAGGTCAGCGCCGAATCAACCGCCTTCCCATATCGTGCTCGGTCGCAGACCAGTGCCAGGATTGCGTACGATGTGAAGTAGATGACGTACTGCTGGATTGCCTGCCAGTTGCCGGCCGGTAGCTGGGTAGATGCGATACGCTCACATCCTCTTGTGATGCCGTCTCGGTACCGCTCAGGGTTTGCATGAACCATCGCCAGAACGCACTGAGCCCCGTGCCAAACGGGCGAAATGGCGGGCTCTCCAACCCAGTCACCATTGGGCTCCTGCCGTTCGACGAGTCGATCCAGGATCTCCTCCGCCCGTTTCTTCTCGCCTATCGCCAGTAAGTACTCGGCTGCGATCGCATGGAAACCCGGACCTCGCCAGCTTGCGGTCCCCGCGTCCAAGAGGTCCGGCCCGCACCCGCCACGGAGATAAGCAGCCAATGAAGGATAGGACGGAAAGTAGGGATGAAGGGCGTGGTGCTCAATAGCAATGCCGAGGCGCGCCGCATCCCAATAGTCGGTTCCGAACTGCCCGTCCGGCCGGATCGCGTTATTCAACCAGATGAAGGTCTTCGCCAGAGTGCAGCGCACAAAGCCAGGTCGCTGAACGAACCACGGAGTGGTAGGGGACATTCCACAGGAGAGGAGAAGATCACAGGTCGTTGCCGTGATGACTTCGTCCCATTCCCGCTGGAAGTCTCCCCACACCCCTTCAGGGGTAGCATTGTCCAGCAAGCAAGTAACGCATTTCCCTAGGGCTTGGAGATTCGTCATGTTACCGACCGACGCCGTAGAGTCAGTTTCATAAGCCCTGGACCCGCCCCGGGGAGGTCCCTGGTGGCCTCCTCCCAACTCGTGACACCGTTTCTAGCCGCGGCCCGAGTCATAGGTACCTATAGTGTTTGCTCTTACCATGATCCCCGTATCCACGTCAACAAATTCCGGCGGCCGCTGGCGCACCGCTTCTGGACGTGGTATCGTGTAGCATAAGAAGAGCAAGTGAAGTGACGGGGAACGGCACGTCCAGTCCGTTTCTCCCAGGAGCTCCAATGGCCGAGCCCTGCGCTCTAGCCACATCCCTCACCTGCGAAGCCGGAATCACACCCGCTGGATCACTCCATGTTGCCACAGCTCTGCGCGATCTCGGCCACCCATGTAGGTACGTCGACCTCCGCGGAACCATCAGCTACCATTCTCCGCCCAAGAGGCTCTGTGGACCACCGACTTCTCCGCTGTGGCTAAGCACGCTGGCAATTACCGAAGCCGCATGGATGGATGCCTACCTGCCTTCGCCAGATGAGTTTCCGGAATCCCTTGTCTGTTTCTCTGCCCTCTACTCGCCTGACGTCGTCTTCCAAGCTCGCTTAAGTCACCGTATCCACGAAACTCACAATCGGACCACTACCGCGATCGGCGGCGCTGCCCTCTCTGGCCTCACCGCAGAACAGCTAGCACTTCTTGCTCGATTCTTCGACTACGTACTGGTCGGGCATGACGTAAGCGGGCTTCTGAAGGATGTGCTGCAGGCACCAAGCAGGCGTCATGGTTCTGCCGGTGTAGTACTGAGCCGGAACACCCCGCCGATGTTCGGCGTCGATTACTCACTCACACCACTTTCTGACGTTGTAGCCGTCTACAACGGCCACGGCTGCCATTATGGCAAGTGTCGCTTCTGCGACTATCCCAGTAGAAGCGGACGACGGGTTGCTGTGCGACCCCCTGAAGCGGTTGCTTTCGATTTCCATTCCATAGCCCGGAATCACTCTGCGGTCAGGGAGATCTTCTTGACGCGAGATGCGTACACACACCAAGGGCTTCTGAGGATGGTCCGGACATTGTCGGATACCGGCACGACGATCCCCTACAGCCTCATGTTGCGTCCTGAGTGGTGGCTGTGTCCGGAGATCGCATCCGAGTTATGGGAATCTAACTGCAAGGATGTCTTTCTAGGCGCCGATGGTTTGGATGATTCGATTCTCGGTCAGATGGGCAAAGGGACATCGGTTCGAGTGATTGAATCGTCAATCACGGCGCTTGCTGAGTACGTTGACGTGATCATTGGTCTCGTCCTGTTCGTGCCGGGCGTAACGGAAGAGGCGCTGGCACGGCAGTGCGCGACCTTGAGGCAACTTCTGCCCTACGTGACAGCAGTTGAGCCGGAGGTGTTGACGGTAGTCAACGAATCACAATATGCGCTGACCCCGGCGAAGTTCGGGATTGTGGTGAACGTCCCCGAGAAATCGTTGAACGACAGTTGGTGCTTTGGTCTGAGCCACGACATACCGTGGACGCTTGCTGACAAGAAGACCCTCGGCTGGTGGTTCGCCCACGTCGAGAAAGTCCGGACAATCTGTGGCTCCAAGGTCGCGCCCCAATACTGGTCCATAATTGAGTCCATCCAGCGAAGGTTGGGCTTCTGACCCCGTTCCTAGACCAGAGGCTTCGCTTGCCTTGCATCTGGGCCTATGACCCCGTTCTTGGACCGAATGCTCTGCCAGCCTTGCAGTCCGATCGAGCCTTGGTTGATCTCAGTCTTGCCCGGAACTGAGCCGGAGAGATCTTCCCCAAGCTGCTATAAGAAGGATGTTGGTTGTTGGAGCTGCGATAGGGACTCACGCCATAGCCTCCCCCGTCAGACGCCTCGTCGATCGCGTCTTCCCCGCCTTTCCTGGCTGGCTGATGTCGAGCCGGGCCTGATTCCAGCACGCCCAGTGATCCATCGTCATCAACTTGAACTCGGCCCGTGGTCGCACTTGATCACGGGAGGCAGCCCACGCCCCAGTCCAAACCGCTGCAGAACCCCGACGAAATCTCCCCTGCAAAAGCTCCTCCGAGCTTGCACCGCTAGACACTCTCTCATGAAGATGTTGACCATCGTCAACACCTGGTTTATCGGATTGCCGCCTAACCAGTTCGATTCCCGCCGCTTCGACTAGCCTTCGCCAAAGCCTATCATACCCGTAGGGAAAGCTGTCCGTCGAAGTCCCACCGCCGCTCCAGTGGCTACGGCCTTGTGACCTTCACGCTGATCGTCCAGGTCCCGGAGTTGTCATTCCAGGCACCCGGACGCCAGCGCTCGTTCATTCCGAGCGATAGCTTCCCGTCGCACGGCGCCTTCACGATGACGTGCTTCCCGATCCCGAAGTGTCTCGAGCCGTTCCGCACGATCGTTTCGCACTCCTCCTCGTCCCAGGTCGGGTTCGGACCAATCACCCCGATCAGCGAAGCGATCGGAGCGTTGCGGACGAGGAACTGCTCCGGCAGGTTCCACTTGTTCATCTCCGCCGGTGTCCACCTCACGCCCTGCGGCGTCACGAACTCGTTCGGTGTACCTACGAAGTAATTATCCCACCGCCCCTCACCGTCCGCGGTGATCTCGATGAAGTCGCCCTTGTTGATGTCGAAGGGGAGCGTGCAGCCGTAGAACGGCCGGTTAAGCTGCATCTCCAAGGTCGTCGCGTGAACCTCCGTTCCGTTCACAGCCGACTCGTCGCGGACAATGCTGACGCTTGAACTCCTCCCGCCTCGAAGGAATGAGAATGTACCTGCTCCCCCCTGCGCGAGTATTCCGAAGGCGATAATCAGAGAAACGACGAGAACAGCGCAGACAACGACGATGCCAATCCACTTGCAGTCTTCGCTACTGTCTCTTCCTCTCTTCTTCCTGATGGCACCCGTCGTCATGCCCCATCCTCCATACACAAGCGGCAGGGTGTGAAGAATCCTATCCGACACCTTCTCTGTGCGTCAATTCCGAGAACCCGCTCGGTCAGGATGCCGCATGGCAGGGCAACGGGGAGGCTTCACTGTTCAGCCGAAAACCACTGATCCTATAGCCCGATGCGGTCAGAAACCGTGCGCCATCGCCCGACCATGGTCACCTCTGCAAGCGGGTCCAATCCGGCAGGATTGCCCGCTCCATCCACAGATCCGGCCTCAGCGGGAGCCGAGTTCATGTCTCCCCCCACGTCCGAGCTACCGTTCTGCTACCGTAACTCTTCGGAAACCCCCTGGAAGGACCGGAAAGACCCCCACCAAGACGAAGGCGCCCCGGACGAGGGAACTCGTTGGGGCGCCTGGGAATCGCTTGAGATGACGTCGCTTCCGTGTCGAGCCGCTAGACATCCCGAAAACGGCCCGGCCTCGTTTCAAGACCGCCGCCCTCAACTCATGCCCCACTTGATCGCATCCGCCGTAATCCTTGGCCCCCTACCCTCCCCCCACTGGCACCGCGACCGACACAATCAACGGCGCCGGCCAGGGGGACATGCCGGAGGTGCCGGGGGAGCCGACGAAGACGCCGGCGGCGAAGCGGAGAAGGGCACGGCCGGTGGGGACCTCAGCCCCGGCCAGCGCGAGAAGAGCGGAGTCCCACCCCTCGTCGGCGCCGATCCCGAGACCCATCGCCTCCAGTCGATAGCGCACGCTCCGCGTGGAGAGCTCTCCCGACAAGAAGAGGCTGGGCTGCGGATTGGCGAAGTCGTACGTCTCGCCCGTGCCGGTCCTGGGATCGTACGCCTGGCCCGGCATCGTGTGGAGCGCCGCCCCCGCGTGCACGCGAAAGGCCCGGAGCGGGCTGCTCGCGATCACCTGGGCGCCCGCGATGCTCGCTCCGCCCCCCTCCCCGCGGACCACCGCCGCCCCTCCGACCCAACCGCCGAGCGCGACGACCCCCCACCGGTCCTCGGTCGGGGCCGCGACCTCAAACCGCAAGAGCCCGGACGCGAGTACCCCCTGCCCCTCGCTCGGGAACCAGGAGTAGCCGGCGGTCGCAACCCCCGCGACCGGCCCCGCCACACGAAACGCGAACTGCCCGATGAGGGCGGGCGGAAACGTCAGGAAGTAGCCCGAGAGGACCGGCCGCTCGACCGGATCCGCGTGGGACAACAAGAGCCCCGCGTACGGGTTCGGCGCGGGCTCCGCGCCGGCCGGCGCGGCGGATGACAAGAAGAGGGACAACCCCGAGAACGACAGCACCACCACAAAAACAGCGGACCCGTGCGCCGCGCCTGAGAAGCCGAACCGCGAGCATCCCGTTGACGATGACATCGTGGTTTCAGTCCCCCCCGAAGCCGACGAGTTCCCGGCACCCGTTCCTGTTGCGCTCCACGCGCACCCGATACCTCTCGGATCGTACCCGCCCCCCCTCTCCCGGTCCAGAACGGAGCCGCAGTCGGTGCGGCGTCCCCGGACGCCCTCCACCGCGGGTTCCCCCCTGCCGCCCGATCACGCCAGCCGCCTTTTTGAGTGGTCAGACCACGCAATTGCGTGGTATAAGCACGCATGATGAGCACGTTGGACGAGCTGGTGGGATCAAGAATACGGGCCGAGATCTTCCGCCTCCTGTTCTCGGGGCCTCTGGTGGAGATCCACGTCCGCGAGCTCGAGAGGCGAACCGGCTTCAACGACCGGGCGATTCGTCAAGAGCTTCAGAGACTCGAACGGCTCGACCTCATCGTCGGCCGGCGGGCCGGGAACCGCCTTTACTTCTCCGCGAACCGCGAGCACCCCCTCTTTCCCGACATACGCAACCTCGCGCTCAAGACCGCCGGCCTCGCGGATCTTCTCAGGGCCGCGCTCGCCGAGGAGAAGATCCTCGTCGCGTTCGTGTTCGGCTCGATCGCGCGCGGCAAGGAGAAAGCCGGGAGCGACGTCGATCTCCTCATCGTCGGGGAAGTCGGCCTCCGGCAGGTGACTCGCGCGCTCAAGGGGATGACCGAACGGATCGGCCGCGAGGTCAACCCCCACGTGCTGTCCCCGGACGAGTTCCGGCGGCGGAGCGCGGCGAAGGACCACTTCCTCACGACCGTGCTCCGGGACCCCAAGATCTTCATCGTCGGATCCGAAGATGACCTTGCAGGATTGGCGTCGTAGCGGTTGGCTCGAGCCGCATCGGACGAGCCGGGAGGAGATTGCGAACCTCCTCGCCGTCGCCGTGTGCGATCTCGAGGACGCGCGGGTTCCCATCTCCGCCGACTGGCGCTTCGGCATTGCCTAGAACGCAGCCCTCAAGCTCTGCGCGGTGCTGCTCGCCGCATCGGGCTACCGCCCGACGCGCGGCGCCCACCATTACCGGACGCTCGCCGCCCTCCCGCTGATTCTGGGCCCGGAACGCACGGACGATGCGGACTACCTGGAGACCTGTCGGCGGAAGCGAAACAGGCTCGCCTACGACCTCGTGGGGTGCGTGACCGATGCAGACGCCGAGGAGCTCCGCGCGTTCGCGCTTCGGCTGCTCGAGGATGTCCGTGCGTGGCTGGCCGAGAAGCACCCCGGGCTGTACGACTAGGCCGCTCGGTTCGAGGGACCTGATCCACATTCCGGATTCCGATTCCGTCCCCGGATTCACCCAGTTTTCCCTCGTTTCCCCCTCCTGTCCCACCCCTCGCGTCGCTGAAAGTCGTTGATTTTCATAGAGAAGTGTGATAATCTGGGTTTGTTGTTCGGGCAGCCGGCTCCCCCCGTCTTGCACGCGGACCAGCCCCGATCCGGTACTCCGTGCGCCGGTGCGCGCGGAGGAACGGATGTTTGCGCCCGGCGGCTCGGCGCCCCGGGCCGACGTGTGATCTGCCGCCAAGAAACCGAAAGGAGAAGAGGGATGCACCCGGTTCGGAGAATGCTCACGTGGGTTCCGCTCGTACTTCTGCTCTCCGGAGCGACCGTCTCGTTCGCCTTCGACGAGGTCCCCGCATGGAGAATGCTCGAGGTCCCGAGACCCGGCTGGGAGGACGAGGGCCTCTGGATCGACAACACGAGGGTCCACGGGGTGGAGAAGAGCTCCCCACTCAGCGCCCTCGCCTCGCGCTACGGCGGGAGCTGGCGGTACAACCGGAACACGGTCACAGGGAGCCTCCACTGGATCTACGGATCGGGCCTCGACTACACCGGCACGATCGCATCCGAAGACCGGGCCGAGGCGGCCGCCCGCGAGTTCGTCTCCGCCAACGCCGACCTCTTCGGCGCGGCGCCTGCCGACCTCCGAACGGCCGCCATCCAGGGCGCCCGCGGTAAGTGGGCGGTCCACTTCGACCAGACGGTGAACGGCCTTCGCGTCGTCGGGGGCCGGGCCCACGTGGTCTTCACCGACCGGGGCCGCCTCTTCACGATGGGCTCCGACGCCTACCCGAACGTGCTCGAGACGCTCGGCTCCACCTCCCCCACCCTCTCCGAGCAGGAGGCGCTCGCGATCGCGGGGGGCGATGTCGGCTTCGTCAACGGGCGCGACATCATCCACCACGCCGAGCTCATGATCCTCCCGATCCGCGTGGACCAAGGGGAGACGCTCGAGCTCGACTACCGGCTCGCCTACCGCCTCGACCTCCGCGTGGAGGACCCGTACAGCTTCTACTCGACGTACGTGGACGCCCGCACCGGCGAGATCGTCTGGCGTGAGAGCCTGGTCTACACCCTCGACTACACCGGCCACGTCCAGGGGGACGTGGAGTGGGACAGCTACTGCGACGGCTACACGTACGACTACCCGATCGAAGAGATGCGGATTCAGATCTCGGGGGCCGGGACCACCTACTCCGATGTGGACGGCGACTTCACGGTCACCTACGGGGGGACGGACTCGAGAACCATCACGGCCGAGTTCATCAGCCGGTATCTCAACGTGGACCGCTTCACCGGCAGCGACGCGCAGCACACCGGGACGATCACGCCCGGCTCCCCTTACACGATCGACTGGTCGAACGCCAACTCGCTCGACAGCGAAAGGGACTGCTTCGCCTACCTGCACTACGAGCACCGGTGGCTGAAAGACCTCGATCCCACCTTCGTCGAGATGGACTACGAGATGCCGTGCGTGGTGGAGAGGACCGACGGCTACTGCCCCGGCAACGCGTGGTACGACTACTACGGGGTCAACTTCTGCGCCCCCGGCTCCGGCTACGGCAACACCGGGCGGATGGGAGACGTGGCCTACCACGAGTACGCCCACGGCATCACCGCCGAGCTCTACGCCCCGAACAACCCGAACAGCAGCATCCACGAGGCGAACTCGGACATCGTGGCCAACTTCCTGACCCGCGAGAGCATCATTGGACTCGGTTTCTACCTCAACAACTGCACCTCCGGGATCCGGAACTCGGAGAACACGCTGGTCTACCCGGACGACTACGGCTCCTCGGGGCACTTCAACGCCCAGATCCTCGCCGGCTTCTTTTGGGACGCCTGGCAGGAGCTGCAGGCGGCATTCCCGGTCGCGTACGCGGACAGCGTAATCTTCTACGACTGGTGGTACGGCCGGAAGATGGGGCTCCCGCAGACCTTCCCCGACCAGGTCTACTGGACCTTCGTCGCCGACGACAACGACGGGAACCTCGACAACGGGACGCCCCACCACGCGTACCTCTGCGTGGGGGCCGAGAACCACGGCTTCGAGTGTCCGGCGATCCTGAGCCCGGTCAGCATCCTCCACACGCCCGTGACCGAGCACACGAGCGTGTCCGATCCGATCGCGATCACGGCGACCATCACCTCCACGGCGGCGCCGATCGACGAGTCGGCGTGCCGCGTGTACTACAAGCTCGACGGCGGGTCGTTCTCAAGCGTGGGGATGACCGGCGCGGGCGGAGACGATTACACCGGCTCCATTCCGGCGCAGAGCGCGGGCACCTACGTGGAGTACTACGTCTACGGCGAGGACGACGACGCCAACTCCGCGACGCATCCGTCGAACGCCCCGGCGACCCTCCACGGCTTCTACGTGGGCGCCTTCACCACCGTCTTCGAGGACGACTTCGAGAGCAATCTGGGCTGGACGGCGGGCGCTCCGGGGGACGACGCCACCACAGGGATGTGGGAGCGCTGCGATCCGCAAGGAACGGACGCCCAGGCGGAGGACGATCACACCCCGGCGCCGGGCGTGAACGCCTATATTACCCAGTGTGCGGCCGGTTCGGGCCAGGGCTCTTACGACGTGGACAACGGGAAGACCACGCTCCTCTCGCCCGTCTTCGATCTTTCCGGGTACTCGAGCGCCTTCGTGAGCTACTACCGCTGGTACACGAACAACACCGGCTCGAACCCGGACTCGGACTACTGGGTGGTCGAGGTCACCGACGACGGGTGGAGCACATGGAGCACGCTGGAGAACACCACCGTGAGCGACCGGAGCTGGGCGCAGAAGCAGTTCGATCTCGGCGCGGTCGTGAGCCTGAACGATCAGGTGCAGCTCCGGTTCATCGCGAGCGACGAGGGCTCGGGCTCGATCGTCGAGGCGGGGGTGGACGACTTCCTGCTTCGGGGCACGGCGTCTTCGGACGTCGAGCCGCCGGCGGTGACGGTGGTCGATCCGAATGGGGGCGAGGAGATCGACGCGCTGGCCGACTACACGATTGTCTGGACCTCAAGCGACAACGTGGCCGTGACGGCGACCTTCGTCCTGCTGTCGACCGACGGCGGGGCAACCTATCCCGACACGATCGCCTCGTTGGTCGACGAGACGTCCTTCCTCTGGACGGTCCCGGACATCGACGAGACGGACTGTAGGATCCGCGTGGTCTGCTACGACGCCGAATCGAATGAGGGCTCCGACGCATCCGACGCCGACTTCCGCATCATCCCGCACGACGGGGAAGCGCCTGTGGTCACCGTCCTCGACCCGAACGGGGGCGAGGAGATCGATGCGCTCACCGACTACACGATTGTCTGGACCTCGAGCGACAACGTGGGAGTGACGGCGACCTTTGTGCTCCTCTCGACCGACGGCGGGACGACCTACCCCGACACGATCGCCTCGCTGGCCGACGAGACGTCCTTCC
>JBDRFQ010000022.1:0-5991 GCA_043818685.1 Candidatus Eiseniibacteriota bacterium | reverse complement strand
AATCCGTGGCCGTGAAGAACGTTGCGGGCGATCTCGTCGTACCCGTCGTCCACTCCCTTCCAGTGGAGGCGCTCGCCGACAACGGGGAAGACCGCGAACGCGTAGACGAGCCGGAGAAGAACACAGAGAAGGAGAACGCCGAGCAAGGCCCGGTCGCGCCCGATCGGCGGGAATGCGGATCCCTCCCTGGCGGCGTTTCCCACGCGCGTTCCCCCCGGAGATGCTGCTCCGCCCGATCATAGCCGAGCAGGCCGGCGGTCACAAGAACCACCGCCCGGCTCGAGGCCCAGGGCGCGGTCCGGGCCGGCCGGCGGGAGGGGGAGGCGCGCCGGGCGACATACGCCCCCGCCCCGCACCGGCGAGCGCCCGCTTTCCCCGCCGGGGGCCGTCTGGTAGAATCCGGGAAGACTCGTGGAAGGAGAATTCCGGTGGCTTACCATGTGCGCGTGCGCTGGGACGAACTCCGCAGGGCCTACGAGCAGGGCTCCGCGGAAGCCCGCTATTTCCTCGACGTCCAAACGGGCGAGATCATCCCGATCTTCGTCGACCTGATCGAGCGGGGCGGCAACCCGGAAGACGCCCGGCGAATCGCCTCGGGAGTGAACGTCCGCTACTTTCTCATCCCGCACAAACCCTCGCGCGAGGGGTACGCCGAGATGGAGGAGTTCATCGGCACGGTGAAGGAGAAGCGGCTACGCCAGGCGCTCCTCGACGCCATCGAGGGGAAGGGCGCGTTCCGGCGTTTCCGCGAGGTCCTCGTCTCCTATCCTGTAGAGGAGGAGCGATGGCTCTCGACGCGCGACGAGAGAATCCGCGGGGAACTCGCCGACTGGCTCAGCAAGAGCGACATCGTCCTCGAAGAGACATGAGAGCTTGAGCGCGAACGCAAGGACGCTCTCCGCCCTCCTGACGGTTCAGATCCTCTTCGCCTTCCACTATCTTGCGGCGAAGGAGGTCGTCGAGGTCGTCCCCCCGCGGGCCTGGGCGCTGCTTCGCGTCTCCGCCGCCGCGCTTATCCTCCTCGCGATCGACCGGATGCGCCGGCCGCGCGCCAGGGTCGCTCCCGGCGACGTCCTTCGCCTGGGCCTCTTCGCGCTCTTCGGCGTCGTGATCAACCAGGTCTGCTTCACCGAGGGGATTCACCGGACGACCCCCTCCCACTCGGCGCTCATCAACACGCTCATTCCGGTCTCGACCTTCTTCTTCGCGCTCGTCTTTCGGACCGAGACCGCCTCCGGGCGCAAGGTCGCCGGGCTTCTCCTCGCCCTCGCCGGCGTCCTCGTACTCCTTCGCGTGCACGACTTCTCCTACGAGGAGCGCTGGGTGCATGGGGACCTCCTCACCCTTCTCAACGCGTGCTCCTTCGGTCTGTTTCTGGTGATCTCGCGGGGGGTCGTGCGGAGGTATCCCCCGCTCACGATGACCGCCTACACGATGGCCTGGGGGGCTCTCGGAATCGCGACCGTCGGGCTTCCGGGGCTTCTCGCCTTCGACCCGGCGGCGATCCGCGCCGGGACGATCGCTCTCATGGTGTGGATCGTTCTCTTCGCGACCGTGGTCACGTATCTTCTCAACTACTACGCGCTCTCCAAGGTCGATTCCTCGACGGTCGCGCTCTTCATCTACCTGCAACCGCTGCTCGCCACGCTTCTCTCCGTCTCGCTCGGGCGGGAGACGATCGCTCTCCGCTTCATCGCGAGCGCCGTGCTGATCTTCGCGGGGGTCTTCCTCGTCGCGCGGGCGCCGGTACGGACCCCCCGCGCGCGCATCCTCGAAGCGGAGTAGGCCGGGCCGCCCGCTCACCAGCAGGAGCTCTGCTCCACAAGGAAGGGGATGAACACCACCGTGTCCGAGAAGTTGACGGCCTCGCCCGAATCCCCGTTCAGGTTCCCGCAGTGTCCGGTTCCCGCGTTGAGATAGGGCGCATAGAGGAAGACATCCTGGAAGTTGACGAAACCGTCGCCGTTGAGGTCGGGGCTCCGGACGATCACCGCGGCGGATCCCATCAGGGAGACGCCGTTCACGTCGGCCGAGAGCGCGACCGATCCGCACCCCCCGACCCGGCGCACCTCGAGAACCGCCCGACCGTCGCCGTCGGTCGGCTCCGCGGAGAAGTAAGATGCCAGCGGAAGGCCCGTCTCGCAGAAGATCATGCTCTTCCCGATCGATGAAACCCCCGAGGCGTGGACGGCGACCGCGCCCGCCTGAATGCCCGGTATTCCCCTTCCCTCCGCGTCTCTGGCGGTCACGACGATCCGCAACGTGGAGTCCGCGTCGCCCCCCGGGGCGAGGAGAACTTCGACGGTCGCCTCGATCGACGACCAACGCGGGTCGACCTCGATCGTCGTCACGTGAAGCATGACCGGAACGTGAGCGGGTTCCCCCGAGTTCTGATAGACCACGAGAACCGCCTCCCGATCTCCGAGTTCGAGACCCGCGGCGTCGATCTGAACCGAGACGGCGGCCGTCTCGCCCGCCTCGAGCGTGCCGGAGGCCGGCGAGACGCCGAGCCAGGCGATCGGCTCGATGACGCGGAAGGGGTCGTCGCTCACGTCGAACATCGCCCCGTCCGGGCTCGAGACGCGGAGAAGACAGCTCTCCGAGGCGCCCGCCTGAACCACCCACTCGTAGAGCCCGTCGTTCTGGATCTTCCGGACGATCGACACCCAGCTCATCCCCCCGTCCGTCGATAGGTCGAGCGAGACTTCGTCCAGTCCAGGGGTGGAGGCCCAGAGGACCGGGCAGACCTCCCCGCTCCTCAGCGTCTCGCCCCCGTTCGGCGCGTGGACGACGAGCGCGGGGCCGTCCAGGGGAAGCACGATCTCCCCGTACAGAACGTGCGGGGGATCCCCCCAGCCGTCTCCGCCGAGCTTCCACTCGATCTGCATCTCGTCGGCGAATCCATCGTCCACGGTGACGTTCACCACCGCCTCGGCGGTCTCCCCGTTGTAGATCTCCCCCCACAGGCCGGGAGAGCTCCAGAGAATCTCGGCCCCGTCTCCGGTCGAACCGTCCGTGAGGAGCTTGCGCGATTGGCCCACCACCGTGAAGTCCGTCGAGGAGTTCACCGTGACGCCGTGAGTGAAATCGATCTCCGCCTCCTTGATCCACTCGTAGTCCGGGGTCTGGTTCGTGATCGCGAAGCGGATGTCGAACGTGGTCCCCGGCCGATACGAGGTCCGATCCGCGACAACAGACGACCCCGAGATGTTCTTTGATCCCGGGGGAAGCACATCGATCGCGAACTCGAGAACGGACCCCTCCTCCCCGTCGTTCGCAACCAGGAGATCGAGCTCGGTCGCGGCGCCCGGCTCGAGCGCGATCTCGATGCTCGCGGGCGACACGTCGCACCCGGGATGGGCGACCACGGTGAGGTTCCCCTCGTAGGTTTCGGTTTCGAACGAGGTCACCGTGAGCGAGAGCCTCTCGCCGGTTTCCATCGAACCTTCCACCGGGATCACGGCGACCCCTTCCCCGTTCGTGAAGGCCGAGCCGAGGAACTCGCCGTCGCGGGAGAGACCGCAGAGGGCGTCCTCCACCCCGGGGACCGAAACGGTGAGGCTCTCCGCGTGTCGATCGAGGACGGAGGCGTGATCGACGAGGATCGGACCCGGCGCGCCGGTCCGAACCCGCAGCGACGGGTCGCCGAAGACGTGCCAGGAGGCGAACATCCGCGCTCCGTTCGTCCCGTACTCGTCGATCATTCGGCACGAGCCGCCGTAACAGAGACCGCCGAACGTCCGCCTGTCGCCTCCGACGAGAAGATCGATGCACTCGTCCTGAGCCGCCATCGGGGGGTCCCAGTACTGGTTGAGAGACGAGGCGTACACGCCGATCGCACCGGTCGGGAGACCCCCGTGCATCGCCCGGAGCCAGGCCTCCGCGATACAGGTCCCACCCGTGAACTCCCCGTTGAGACAGGCGACGTTGAAGATGAAGGGGAGCTTCTCGTGGTTCCTGAGGGCGCCGATGTGCGAGTTGGAGAAGCCGGTCGTGCCCCAAGTGGTTCGGGAGCCGTGGCCGCAGTAGTTCACGAGACCGCGGCCCTCCTCGATCGCGGCGGCGACTTCCGCGGCGGTTGCGCCCGGATCGTAGATCCGGTCCACCTCGAGGTACCCGTGGTTCAGAAGGCGATCCCGGATGACGTCCAGGTGCTCGTAGTCGAGCTCCCCGTCGTCCCCGGGCCCGTCGTCCGAGGCGACACCCGCCGACCGGCCATACCAATCGGCGCCGGCCTGCGGGTATCTTTCGAAGGAAACGGCCCGTTCGATCTGCGTTCGCAGGTGATACGAGTTGGACGCGGAGAGGCGGCCGACGAAGAGGTCCGGGTAGCTGTCGTCTCCGGCGACGAGCGCGTAGCGAGGATCCGCCGCAGCGCCGAGCGTGGTCGGGTAGGGGACCTCGGCGGCGTCTCCCACGAGAAGCACGAACGCCAGGTTCGTTGAATCGTAAAGTGATCGGATGTAGTCGCGAATCGAGGTGGAGTCGGCGCCCACGGCCGAGACGTCGACCAGCGTCGTCTTGATCCCCATTCGGTTCTTCCACTGCGCCAGAGGGGCCGCGTCGGCGTGCAGGGCATCGTGAACGATCATCAGCATCTCCCCTGCCTCGCCGACCGGGGCGTACCGGGGCTGGTCGAAGTTGAGGAAATGCCGGTCGTAGATGCGGCGGAACTCCTTGCTCATGCGGCTCCGGTGGTGCCGGACCAGCGCGTTGGGGCCGCCCGGTCCCGCGAGCCGAGCCTCGACCACGAGCCGGGTGTACACGCGCAGCATCCGGAGGTGCGCGTTGTGCTGGAACGGCTGCACCGTCACGCACATTCCGCGAAAATCCCTGAGGATATAGGGCTCGCCGGCCCGGGCAAGATCCCTCGGGTACCACTCGTCTAGCGCGTACACGCGCCCGAATCGGTAGGGAACCGAGGACGGATCGACCGTACGATCGAGGACCCCCTTCGACGGGGCGACGGCCACATCGGGAATCTCCTCGAACTCCGCCTCCAGAACCGTCACTTCTACGCGCCCTTCGTCGGGGATCACGACGCTCCGGCACACGCAGGGCAACTCGGGAAGGTCGGGCTCGAGGATTCTGCTCTCGTCGGCGAGCCGCACGTGATGAAGGGTCTCGCCGTCGATCAGAACAGGGATCTTGTCGAACGCGCCGACGAGGACCTCGAAGAGGATTCGCTCCTCGCTCGAATCGAGAAGGCGGACTTCCACGTTCGCGTTGGCGTGTCCGACCTCGACTCTCTCGGCGAGGGCGAAGCGCGGCAGCAAGGAGAGCAGCAGAGCCGCCCCCAGAACGTAGGCTCTCAATCTGACCTCCTGCAGTCCCCGGGAGGGCAAGCAATCACCGGAGAACGCTCGAATTGCCGAGACCACAATCGGTCACTGGCTCTTAGGTTACCATGCCCCTAAGTTCTTGTCAACGCTAAGATTGCACGCCGCCCGCATGAGAGGTACAATCTGAATTCCTTGTCCTGCAATGACTTGCGGTTTTCGGTCCTGCGGCATCAGGGGGATGCCCCTCCGCATCGTCCGGCGCCTCTCCAACTTCTTCATTTTAGGCAAGATGCGGCCTTCCGTCGTCTCGCATCAAACATCGGCTCGCCGACAATCAGCCCATCTTCGGTTCGGGTTGGAACGAACGTCTTTCCACCCCCTCCGGCCGCGACCCGGCTCGGCCCGGCGGTCCAAGATCTCCTACGGGACCCGCTGCGGAGGGGTCGCGGGGACGGGGCGTCCGTTCTCGCGACACCCATTCGGCGAGGCGGGCCGGGATCCCCCTCGGACCCGAC
This sequence comes from Candidatus Eiseniibacteriota bacterium, assembly GCA_043818685.1. Lineage (GTDB taxonomy): Bacteria > Orphanbacterota > Orphanbacteria > Orphanbacterales > Orphanbacteraceae > VGIW01. Next base: position 194 of record JBDRFQ010000022.1, on the reverse strand, counting down.
CGCTCTCGGCATTGTCGCACGGCGGGCGGCGGGAAGCGTGTGCGCAGGGGGCGGCGCGACGGCCCCCGAAGGGCCTGATCGACGAAGCCGGGTACCCGCGACCGGTCGGCGCGGCCGTTCCCCGGGCGCGGGTGGCTGAGCGATCGGAACCGAGAGCGCGCGCCGCACGGTCGGAGGCGTCCCTGAGAGGAACG
>JBDRFQ010000021.1:0-5224 GCA_043818685.1 Candidatus Eiseniibacteriota bacterium | reverse complement strand
TCGCCGCCCGCCTTCACCGCTACGCCTCGTTCGGCCGGACGTACAACTCGGAGGGCCCCGTGTTCGGAACGGAGTGGGCGGTCGACGCGGACCGGGAGGCCGGCCGCGCGGTCCTCGCCGCCGCGGTTTCCGGCGGGACGCGGAGCGAGGTGCGGAGGGGGCGGCGGGTCGCCGGTGAATCGATCGCCCTCTCGCTCGGCGCCTCCCTCGTCCGGAGGCGGTCGCGCTTCCGTCTGGACGTGAAGGGCGCCGCCTCGTCGCTTCCCGGCTCCGGCCTCGTCAAGAGGGGGCTCGGCGGGTCGTTCCTCGCGTCCTTCGAGAGGGGCCGGCTCGGACGGTTCTCGGTCTCCCTGACGCACCTTCTCGCGGACGAGCGGTCGGTCGCGTTCCCCTCCCCGGGCCTCCCCGGGACCCTTCTCTTCGCGGCGCTCGGCGGCGGGCGCGAGGCGCCGGGAGTCCGGATCGGCTGGACCGGCTTTCGTGCGGGGGTGTGGGAGGGAGGGGTCTTCTTCGGGCCCGGGCGCGCGGCGCTCGAGGTCGGTCTCGGCGGCTCCCTGGATGGTCGTTGACGAAGGCCGTTCCCGGTGGTAGGTTATGGCTTTCCGGAGAACGTCCGAGGGCCGGAGCCGTCCGGATGGGGTCCTCGGACTCTCTCTTTGGCGGCGGAGAGTCCCTTTCCCGAGCGAGGAGACGAAGGCCGTGGTGGTCCCCGTCGAAAAGAGCGACCGAATCGTGGTGGCGATCGGAGGGAACGCCATCATCGGCCCGTCGAGCGGCGGGACGATCGGCGAGCAGAGGAAGACGACGCGCGTCACGATGCGAGCCGTCGCCGAGCTCATCGCCGCCGGGCACCCGATCGTCCTCACCCACGGGAACGGCCCCGTGGTCGGGAACATCGTGATTCGGAGCGAGGCGGCCGCGGACCAGATCCCGCCGATGCCCCTCGACATCTGCGTCGCCGACTCGTGCGGCGGGATCGGGTACATGATCCAGCAGATCCTCGCGGGAGAGCTCCGCGCGCTCGGTGTGAACCGCCCGGTCGTCACGCTCATCACGCAGGTCGAGGTCGACCAGAACGACCCGGCCTTCCAGAGGCCGACCAAACCGATCGGACCTTTCTACCCGGCCGACCGGGTCGATTCGATCCGCCGGGAGAAGGGGTGGGAGATGGCGGAGGACAGCGGCCGCGGCTTCCGGCGGATCGTTCCCTCCCCGAAGCCCGTCGCGATCGTCGAGGCGGAAGTCATCCGCTCGCTGGTCGATGCCGGGACCGTCGTCATCGCCGTGGGAGGGGGGGGGATTCCCGTGCGCCGCAGGGAGGACGGACGGCTCGCGGGGCTGGAGGCGGTGATCGACAAGGACCGCGCCGCGCTCCTCCTCGCCCGCGCGGTCGGCGCGCGGATCTTCGCGAATCTCACTGCGGTCCGAAAGGTCGCGATCCGCTTCGGGCGCCCCGATCAGCTCGATCTCGACCGCATCAGCCTCTCCGACGCGAAGCGCTACCTGGCCGAGGGAGAGTTCCCCGCGGGGAGTATGGGCCCCAAGATCGAGGCGGCGATCGCCTTTCTCGAGGCGGGGGGGAAGGGGGTCCTCGTGACCTCGATCGACCGGCTGCGCGAGGGGATCGAGGGGCGCGAGGGGACGTGGATCCTGCCCGGCTGATCCGCGCGCGCGTTCGGCGGCTCGATCCTCCGGCGGGGCCGGGTGCTCCGGGGGCCGGTCCTTGACACGGAGGCGCCCGCCCGACAGACTCCCCCGCGGGAGGACCCTTCAAGCGGCTCGGGCCCGGAGCCGATCTTCCCCTAGTAGAGCCCCGTCTCGGTTGGAGCGCGATGTACTGCAAGTACTACGGGTTTTCGGAGGATCCCTTCCAGCTCACCCCCGACCCCGCCTTCCTCTATCTGGATGAGGTGTACCGGGAAGCGCTCGCGCATCTCGAGTACGGGGTGACCGCGGGGAGAGGATACGTTCTTCTGACCGGCGAGGTCGGAACCGGGAAGACCACGATCGTTCACTCGTTCCTGGAGCGTTACCGGCTCGAGCTGAACACCGCCTTCATCTTCTCGACGGCGATGAACTTCGTCGAGCTCCTTCAGCTCGTTCACGAGGACTTCGACACGGGCGCGCGGGGGGACTCGGAGGCGTTCCTTCTCATCGAGCTCAACCGTTTTCTTCTCAAGAAATACCAGGCGGGCGCGCGCACCGTCCTCATTCTCGATGAGGCGCAGAACCTGAGCGAGGAGATGCTCGAGAAGGTCCGGATGCTCTCGAATCTCGAGGCGCGGAAATCGAAGCTCCTCCAGACCGTCCTCGTCGGGCAGCCGGAGCTCGCCGCGAAGCTGGAGCAGCCCCGGCTTCGCCAGCTCCGCCAGCGGGTCGCGGTCCGCTTCGACATCCCGCCGATGACCGAGGAGAGGACGCTCCGTTACGTCGAGCACCGCCTCCGCGTGGTCGGAGCGCCGAACCGAGGCCTGTTCACGCCGGAGGCGCTTCATCGAATCCACGTCGAGTCGGGGGGCATCCCGCGGATGGTGAACGTGATCTGCTCGAACGCGCTCCTTCTCGGTCTCGGGGGGGGCCTGAGCCGCCTCGACGAGCCGACGGTGAGGGAGGTGGTGCAGGACCTCCGGCGGGGGGTCCCCGAGGGACCGGCGCCGGGATCCGCTCCTGCCGCCGCGCAGGAGGACGCCCGCCTCCACGAGTCCCTCGAGCGCGCGCCGGAGGGCGCGGTGATCGCGGCGTTCCCCTCTCCGAGGTCGGACCAGCCGATGACCGCGGAAGAGGCGGCGGTCCACCTCCGGGTCTCCACGAAGACCGCCCGGCATCTGCTCCGCTCCGGGGTGATTCCCGCCTCCAAGGTGGGGCGCGGATGGCGGGTCTTCCGCGAGGATTTGGACGCGTTCGTCCGGAGCCGCCGGGAGCGTTTCGCGAAGCTCGCCCGCGCCGGTGAAGGGGACGAATCGGGGGAAGCGGCGCCGCGGACGGCCGGATCGGGCGAGGCGTCCGATCGGGTCCGCGCGGAGGCCCGGGAGGAGTCCGGCTGGACGGAGGGCGATTCGTGAGGGTCCTCGTCACCGGCGGAGCGGGATACATAGGAAGTCAAACCGTAAAGGAACTTCTCCGAGAGGGCTTCGAGCCGGTCGTCGTGGACGATCTCTCCAAGGGGCATCAGGGGGCGGTCCAGGGCGTCGAGATCCACCGGTTCTCCCTCGAGGACCGCGAGGCCCTCGGCGAGCTTCTCCGTGATCGTCCGGTCGGCGCGGTGATCCACTTCGCCGCCTTCTGCTACGTGGCCGAGTCGATGGAGGACCCGATCCGCTACTGGCGGAACAACGTCATCGGATCGATTCGCCTCCTCGACGCGGCGGTGGAGGCGGGGATTCGCGGCTTCGTCTTCTCGTCGTCGTGCGCCACCTACGGGGAGCCGACCGCGATCCCCCTCCGGGAGGACCACCCCCAACACCCGGTGAACGTTTACGGGGACACCAAGCTCGCCGTCGAGAAGCTGCTCCGGAGCCTCGACGCCTCGCACGGGCTTCGCTCGATCGCCCTCCGCTATTTCAACGCGGCGGGGGCGGACCCGGACGGGGACCTCGGCGAGGACCACGAGCCGGAAACCCACCTCATCCCGCTCGTGCTGCAGGTGCCGCTCGGGCGGCGGAAGCAGGCCCTGATCTACGGCGACGACTACGACACGCCGGACGGCACCTGCATCCGCGACTACATCCACACCGTGGATCTCGCACGCGCGCACATCCTCTCGCTCCGGCATCTTGCCGAGGGGGGCGCGAGCGACGCGTTCAACGTCGGCATCGGGCGGGGCTACTCGGTCCGTGAGGTCGTCGAGTGCGCGCGCCGCGTCACCGGCCATACGATCCCCGAGATCGTCGAGCGGAGGAGGCCGGGAGACCCCGCGCGGCTCGTCGCCGCCAGCCAGAAGATCCGAGAGGTGCTCGGGTGGGAGCCGCGCCACCCCGATCTCGAGGACATGGTCCGCACCGCGTGGGAGTGGCACCGGAACCACCCGGACGGCTACGCGGTTTGACAAGAGAACCCCCCCTCGACTACAATCACGCGCGCGGCCCCAAGCGGGAAAGGAGTCAATCTTGAGGAACCCCATTCGGCGCGCGGCTCTCTTCCTTCTCGTCGCTCTCTTCCTGCTTCCCGCGTGCTCCTCCGAGGAGAAGAAGTCGCAGGCGCTCAAGGCGCCCGCTTTCTCGCTCCTCACGGCGGACGGCGGGCGGACGATCCGCCTGGATGACTACAAGGGGAAGGTCCTCATCCTGGACTTCTGGGCCACCTGGTGCCCCCCGTGCAAGCAGGAGATCCCTCACTTCAACGCCCTCTACGAAGAGTACAAGAGGAAGGGCCTCGAGATCCTCGGGGTGTCGGTCGACCAGGGGGGGGCGAGCATCGTGCAGAACTACATGGAGTCGAACCCGCGTTCGATCGTCCCCTCCTACCCGGTCGCGATGGCGAGCCGGGAGATCACGATCGCGTACGGGCCGATCTCGTCGATTCCGGTCACGTTCATCATCGACCGGAAGGGAAACGTGCAGCAGCGGCTCATTGGATATCAGGACAAGGAAGTCTTCGAAGGCATCATCCAGAAGCTGCTTTAGCCGCCCTTTGAGCGAGAGGGGCGATCATCGATGCGCGCGTTTCTGCGCGGGCGAATCCCCCATTCCGGTCTTCGAGAACGGGCCGCGATCCTCGTGGGCGACGACGGCCGGATCGCATCGGTCGAGCCCGAGGGGTCCCTCCTCCGGCGCCTTCCCGCCTCCGCCGAGCGGATCGATCTGGACGGAGGGCTTCTCCTTCCCGCATTCCGGGACGCGCACGTGCATCTCTGCCAAACGGGGCGCTTCCTCACCCGACCGGACCTCGGGAGCGCCCGCTCGCTGGGAGAGGCGCTCGAGAGGGCCCGACGCCTCCGCCTCGAGAAGAGGGAAGGCGCTCTCCTTCTCGAGGGGTACGACGAGTCGGCCTGGCCGGAGGGCCGCGCGCCGCACCGGGACGAGCTCGACGCGGTCGAGTCGGCGCGTCCTCTGATCGTTCGGCGCGTGTGCGGGCACGTCGCGGCGGCGAACCGGGCGACGCTCGAGCGGATCCCCGAGGGGACCGCGGGCGTCGACCGCGCAACCGGGCGCCTGGAGGAGGAGGTGGTCTTCCGGCTCGAGGAGGATCTCTTCCCCCCGACGCTCGATGAGAACCGGGAGGCGAT
>JBDRFQ010000020.1:0-3343 GCA_043818685.1 Candidatus Eiseniibacteriota bacterium | reverse complement strand
AAGTACTCGCCCACACCCGTGAGTTCCGAGATAGTGTATTCGAGTAGCAAGAAGGCGATCTCTGTCGAAGGAAGTGCAAGCCTGCGTGCCACCTGGCGGACCTCCGAGATAGATCCACATTTGAAAGCGTATACAACCTCTGCGGCATTGGTAACCCAGACTACGGGCCCGCGGGCTACATGCACCTTCCGGAGTACGCGCCTCAGGTCCTCCCACTCCAAGTCCTGGAGTTCTTCAAGGAACTGCACCGCTTGTTCTTCTCGGTGGATATTCGCCCGGCCCCGCGTACGCAGGAGGAACCGCCGTCCTGAAACTGTCTCAAGCCGGTCAACTTCGGCCGCGGCAGCCCGCACTGATTCGGCGAATGGGATCAAAGGAACCATGCGTCGGCACGATGGGCCCCATGCGGTGCCATCAATCGTCTCACCTGCGAGTCGGTGCTTCTTCGACAAGTCCGCGAACGTGACCAGTACGGCCGCGAGACTCACCTTCTTCGGGGGCAGGGATCCAAGTCCCTCGTGGAGGGAGGTTATGAGGTCTTTGTAGGCCTTTGGTTCACAGTGATGCTCACGAAGGGTATTCCGCAGGAGGCGCCGTGGTCCGGGACGCCAGCTGCACCTGAGGACCCGGATAACCGAGAGGAAGAGTCCGTTGGTCGCTTCAGACTCAGCAAGGGCGCGTTGGAGAACTGATCTCTTCAGTTTGGATCTGACTGCTCGCCTCATAAAGACCGCGTATGCCCCCGAGGATCCTGATCTTGCACTGCCCAGATACACAGACACCCTTCACGCTTGCGAAGAGGATCCTTGTGGACGGTGTCCGTGCACACATGAGAACGGCCACAACAAAAGCATTCTATCTTTCTCCGCGGGATGCATGTCAAGTGATAAGTTGATGGAGGAACTCCTAATCTCATGCAATGTGCTCAGCTCGGGTGGGTGGTTCCCTCGAGAAGCTAAGGGGGATTCTGCAGGTGGATTGGGCAATGGTGGTTGAACCGCTCCGGGTTTCCTGGAGGCTCCGTTTCATGAGAGGATGGAGCCATGGGAACCACGAGCAGGTATTCACCGGAAGTACGGGAGCGGGCGGTTCGGATGGTCTTGGAGCACCAGGGGGAGTACGAGTCCCAATGGGCTGCGATCCGTTCGATCGCTGAGAAGATCGGCTGTGCCTCGGAGACGCTTCGGACGTGGGTGCGGCAGTGGGAGCGGGACCAGGGCCTTCGGGCGGGGCTCACGACGGATGAGCGGAAGCGCCTGAAGGAGTTGGAGCGGGAGAACTTCGAGCTTCGCCGGGCGAACGAGATTCTTCGCAAGGCGTCGGCGTATTTCGCACAGGCGGAGCTCGACCGCCGACCGAAGTGATGGTGTCGTTCATCGACGTCCACCGGGACGTCTACGGGGTCGAGCCGATCTGCGCGCTGCTGGCGATCGCCCCGTCGCTGTACTACGAGCAGAAGGCCCGGGAGAGGGATCCGGGGCGGTTGCCGGCCAGGGCCCATCGGGACCGGGAGCTTCGGCGCGAGATCCGTCGGGTATGGGAGGAGGACTATTCGGTCTACGGGATCCGCAAGGTGTGGCGGCAGCTGAACCGGGAGGGGCGGACGGTCGCCCGCTGCACGGTGGGCCGTCTGATGCGAGAGATGGGCCTTCGGGGGGCGATCCGGGGTCGGAAGCTCCGAACGACGACCCCGGGCGAGCGCAAGGTGCTTCCGCTCGACCTGGTGCATCGGGATTTCGCGGCGAGCCGTCCGAACGAGCTGTGGGTGTCGGATCTGACGTACGTGGCCACCTGGCGGGGATTCGCCTACGTGGCGTTCGTGATCGATGTCTACTCGCGGCGGATCGTGGGGTGGCGTGCCTCGAGCTCGCTCCGAACCGGCCTCGCTCTGGACGCTCTCGAGCAAGCGATCTACGATCGGCTGGGGGGCGAGCGAGATCGGCTGGTGCATCACAGCGATCGGGGGGTGCAGTACCTGTCGATCCGGTACACGGAGCGGTTGGCGGAGGCGGGGATCGAGCCGTCGGTCGGGAGCGTCGGGGACTCGTATGACAACGCGCTGGCCGAGACGGTGATCGGCCTCTACAAGACGGAGCTGATCCTCCGGAAGGGTCCCTGGCGGAACGTCGAGCACGTCGAGTTCGCCACCCTCGAATGGGTCGACTGGTTCAACCACCGTCGTCTCCTCGAACCGATCGGCTATCTCCCCCCGGCGGAGTACGAAGACGAGTACAATCGAAATCAGCAGAGCCCGGTCAAGGTGGCCGGACTCAGACCATGAGCTCTCCGGAGAAACCGGGACGGTTCAGGTTTCCCTCGGTTTGGGTAAGTGAGGTCTGTGAAGTGCGGTTCCTCAGGGTGGCCCAAGTCCGCTGCGAGGCGGGACTCTGGCATTCACCTCCTCGTGCGTGCTCCCGGGAGCCGCCTAGCATACCCAACTACCAACCCTTCACGCCCAGATCGATACTCTCCCGCCTGGCGATCTTCCGTACGGCTCCCGCGAAGTACGCACTGGGATCCCCTAGCCCCTTCCTCCCTGCTCGGCTCTCCTCGACAGCGTCTCTCGTCGCCGAGAGCGCCTCGCGAACAAGGTGCTCTTGCATGAGGAAGGCCACCCTTCGATGAAAGGCGTAACTGCGGTGCCTCCCTCCTCTTCGGTCCATCGAAAACCGTTTGAGGCTGTCGCCAATCTCGTGGGCAAGCCCCTCCTTCTGGCGCCGAAGGGTCTCGGAAAGTCGAGGGAGCGATCCTCGCTGGGAGAGGGCTTCTGCGGGAGATCTTTTGTCACCAACGTTAGAAACGTTAGTGAGTACGAGGTTAGAAGTCCTAGTTCTGCTGGCCCCCTCGGGGCCCGCTATATGAGGCCGTCGGGGGGCCGTAATGGGCTGGTTTTCCACAGGACAGGTGCATTCGGGCCGTCTAGTGGCCTCAATGGGTCCCTCGCAATGAGGCCGTTCGGGGGCCTTATTGGGGCGAGGGGCTTTGGAGGGGTCGGAAGTAGTCCGGACCAGGAGCTCGGCGGCGTCATCCGGAGTGAGCGGCAGCTCGAACCAGATGCGGTAGACGTCGCTGGTGCGGTGTTTCAGGGCGGCGGAGTGGTTCCGGTATTGCTTGGAGCGCTCGATGAAGCCGTAGTCCTCGAGGAGCCTCAGGGCCTTGCCGACGGTGTGGCGTTTCTTGACCCCGATGTCCCGGGCCAGGGTCGACTGCTTGGGCCAGCATTCGTTCCGGGTCTCCCCCGTCTGCGGATTATGGTAGCAGTACTGGCGAAGCCTGAGGTATAGCATCGAGGGAATGGGCCCCAGAATCGGAGCCCACTTGGTCCAGAAGTACTGGGGGACTA
>JBDRFQ010000019.1:0-7423 GCA_043818685.1 Candidatus Eiseniibacteriota bacterium | reverse complement strand
CCCGCTCCCCCTTCGCGGGGGGAGCTTCGCGTCTCCGCGCGCGTTCGGGGCGTCCCCGAAAACCTGGTGGGCGATACTGGATTTGAACCAGTGGCCTTCCGCGTGTGAGGCGGACGCTCTAAACCACTGAGCTAATCGCCCAGGTCCGTTCATTTCTCCGCTTGCCGCCGCTGTTCGGGCATCATTCGATGTGGGCCCACTAGGATTCGAACCTAGGACCTCCTGATTATGAGTCAGTCGCTCTGACCGGCTGAGCTATGGGCCCCCCGCACCCGCGATCACCGACCGCCGCGTCTACGGCATGTCGACGTAGCCTTTGAGCTTTCGGCTCCGGCTCGGGTGCCGAAGCTTCCGAAGCGCCTTCGCCTCGATCTGGCGGACCCGCTCGCGCGTCACGTTGAAGATGCTCCCCACCTCTTCCAGGGTGCGCGGGCAGCCGTCCCCCAGGCCGAAGCGGAGCCGGACGACCTTCTCCTCGCGCTTGGTCAATGTGCTCAACACATGACCCATCTGCTCTTGAAGCATGACGAACGCCGCGGAGAAGGCCGGGGAGACGACCTTTGTGTCCTCGATGAAGTCTCCGAGGTTCGAGTCCTCGTCCTCCCCGATCGGACGATCGAGGGAGATCGGTTCCTGGGCCGCCTTCAGCACCGACTTGATCTTGTCGACGGGAAGATCCAGCCGCCGAGCGATCTCCTCCGGGAGAGGCTCTCTCCCGTACTCTTGAACGAGCCGGCGGGAAGTCCGGATCACCTTGTTGATCGCCTCGATCATGTGGACCGGCACGCGAATCGTCCGGGCCTGGTCCGCGATGGCCCGCGTGATCGCCTGGCGGATCCACCACGTGGCGTAGGTGCTGAACTTGTATCCCTTCCGGTAGTCGAACTTGTCGACGGCCCTCATTAGACCACTGTTGCCTTCCTGGATCAAGTCCAAAAACTCCAGGCCGCGGTTGGTGTAGCGCTTGGCGATCGAGATCACGAGGCGGACGTTCGCCTCGATCATCTCGCGCTTCGCATCGCCGCTGTCCTTCTCCCCCCGGGCGATGCACGCGACCACCTCGCGGATTTGGTCGCGCGACCCGCGCGAGTCCTTCTCGATCCTCCGGATCTTCTTTTGGGCGTTGCGGATCGTTCTTGACGCCTCAACGATGTCTTCCGGCTTCGCGGACGTCCACTCCGCGATCTTCTGCCGTCCCTTCTTCGTTCTCGGAGAGACCCGGGCGAGCGCGTTGACCTTCGCCGGCGGGAGTGCGATTCTCGCGCACGTCCTCTCGACCTCGCACTCCGCCTCGTCGATCTTCGCCGCGAGGCCGCGGATTCGAACCACGAGGCGTTCCGTCTGCCGGGGATGGAGGGTGATCTTCCCCAGCTCCTCCTCGCGTTTCTTCCGGTTCGAGGTCCACTCCTTCGCCTTCTTCTTGTCCCTGGGCTCCTCGCACCACCGGTCCCCCTCGAGCGCCTCGATTCGCGCGGTGAGCCTCACGATCTTCTGGAGGGTCCGGACGGTCTTCTTCCGCTCCTGAACGCTGGTGACGAAGCCGCTCCCGTCGCCTCCCGTATCGATCTGGACGTAGTCCTCCACCCGCACCTTCGGATCGCCGAGCTTCTGGAGGATCGATTCCAGCTCCCGGAAGCACGCGGAGCACTGGAAGAGCGCACGCGTGACGTCCACCTGCCCGTCCTCGATTCTGCGGGCGATGGCGACCTCCCCCTCCCGGTTGAGGAGCGGAACCCTCCCCATCTCCCTGAGGTACATCCGAACCGGGTCGTCGTAGCGCACCGCGCTCGATGCGGGAGCGGTCTCCTTGATCTTCAGCTTCGCCGCGACCTGGGCTTCCTTCCGCCTCTGCCCCTCCTCGACGGTGTCGACGACATCGACTCTCATCTCGCCGAACGCGGCGTAGAGGTCGTCCATGTCCTCCAAAGAGGCGTTCTCGTCCAGGAGGTCGTTCACCTGGTCGTGGGTGATGAACCCCTGGCGGAGACCCAGCTCCTTGAGCTGAGCCATCTTCCCATCGGAGGTCTTCTTCTTCTTCACCCTCACTCACTCCTTTCGGCCGAGCGGAAGTGCGCGTCCCAATCCTCGTCGCGCAGGCTCCCGGCGATCCGGCGCTTCCGGTTCGCCAGGGCCGCACGCTTCTCCAGAAGACGGGAACACGCCTCGAGGTCCTTCCGTTCTTCCGCGTCCTTCAATTCGTCCTGAACCCGGCGGAGCCGCCGGTTGATCTCCTCCTCCCAGACGCAGGCGACGTAATCGCGCAGGCGGTGGAGCGGGTCGCTCTCCGCATCCGATTCCATGCGCAGGCGCGCGAACTCGCCGTCCACGTCCCGGAGCGTGAAGACGGATTCGGTCGGATCCTCCCCCTTCTCCGCACACTCGTAGAGCGCCTCGAGCAGCTTGCGCGCGGGCGGATCCTCCACTCCACGCGACCCGAGCGCCCTCCGGATGACCGGAAGGAGATCGGGAAGCTCGTAGCCAAGATAGGCGATTCCTCGCTCCGCTTCCATCAGGCGGCGCGAGGCAACCGGGGAGGTCCGGATCGCGCGAGGCTCCGCCTCCTCCGTCCCCTTCCGGAGACGGAGCACCTCCCGGTGGATGACCTCCTCGGGGATCCCGCTCCGCTCGTGAGCCTCGCGCACCAGGAGCGAAAGGCGAAGCTCGTCCCGCATCGGAACGAGCACGCGCACGAGCGCGCGAATCCCCGCTTCGCGATCGCCGGAGTAGGCCCTCTCGAGCAGGAAGGGGACCAGCGGCAGGGCGCTCTCCATCCGGAGCCTGAGCGCCTCGGCCCCGCTCTCCCGGAGGAGCTCGTCCGGATCGCTTCCCGCGGGGAGCTCCGCGATCGACGGCGAGAGCCCTTCGCCGGCGAGGGTCGCGAGCGACCGGAGGGTCGCCTGAAGGCCCGCTTCGTCCCCGTCGAAAAGAACGAGGACCCTCTCTGTGTAGTTCGCGAGAAGCCGCGCCTGCTGCCCTGTGAACGCGGTCCCGAGCGGGGCCGCCACGTTCCGGAAGCCGGCCTGATAGACCGCGAGGAGATCGGTGTACCCCTCGACAAGCACCGCCGTCCCCTCGCGGCGGATGTCGTGCCTCGTGACGGAAAGCCCGTAGAGCCCATCCCCTTTCCGGAAGAGATCCGTTTCGGGGGAGTTGAGGTACTTCGGTTCCCCCTCTCCGAGGATCCTCCCCCCGAACCCGACCGTGCGTCCGCCGACGGTCAGGATCGGAAAGACGAGGCGCTCCCGGAAGCGGTCGTACGGAGCCGAATCCGGCCGCTGAACGGCGAGCCCCGCATCCGTCAACTCTTCATCTGTGAACCCCTCGGCGCGCGCCCGCTCCCGGAGCGTCCTCCACCCGGACGGTGCGTAGCCGAGGCCGAAGCGTTCCACGATCTCGTCCGAGAGGCCGCGGCTCTCGAGGAACCCCCTCGCCGCCGACGCCCCCGCGGTTCGGAGCGAGGCACGATAGAACCGCGCCGCCGACTCGAGGACCTGGTAGAGCCGCTCCCGCCTCTCGGTCGCCCGGGGATCGGCCCGGTCCGGAATCCGGATCCCCGCCCGCTGGGCGAGGGAGCGGAGCGCCTCGGGAAAGCGAACCCCGTCGATCTCCATGAGGAAGCGGAACACGTCGCCCCCCTTCCCGCACCCGAAGCAGTGGAAGGTCTGCCGCTCCGGGCTCACGTGGAACGACGGGGTCTTCTCCTTGTGGAACGGGCAGAGCCCCTTGTAGCTCCGGCCCGCCTTGCGAAGCCTCACGTAGGCGCCGATCACGCCGACGATGTCGTTCGCCGCGCGAACCTCTTCCACCCGATCGGTCGAGTCCCCCGCCGCGCTCATCCCATCTCCACGATCGTGAAACCGCCGTTCTCCCCGAGGCGATGCGTCTCGACCCGCGGATCCGCGGCGAGCGCCGCCGCCACCTCGCTGCGCAGCGCCCCGGTCCCGATTCCGTGAACGACGCGAACCGATGGGACGCCGGAGACCGCCGCACGGTCGAGGAAGCGATCGAGCGCCTCGCGCGCCTCCTCGACCCGGAGCCCGCGGAGGTCGAGCTCGTGGGGGACGTCGCGCGCCGGAGGGACCTCGACCGTCGCGGCCGGCCTCGCCCTCGCCTTCCCCTTCGGCGCCCCGAGATCCCCCCGCCCCACCTCGAGCCGCACCCCACCCGCCTCGACGAGGTACCGCCCCTCCCGGTTGCCGGTCCCGACGACGAGACCGTCCCGGTTCATGCTACGCACATGAACCGTCTGGCCGACCTCGAGGCTCATCGGCTCGTTCGCGGGAGCCTCCAGCCTCTTCAACCGCGCGGCGAGCTGTTCCCTCTCCTCCTCGATCAACCGGTGGGCTCGGCGCACCGCTTCCGGCTCGGCGCCCCCGCTCCGAAGATCACGCACCACCCGCTCGACGAGGGCCCGCGAGTCGTCGAGAAACCGCTTCGCTTCCCCCGCCTTCTCGCTCTCCCAGCGGCGCCTCTCCTCGCCGAAGACACGAGTCTCCTCGCCGAGGCGCGCGGAGAGTCGATCGAGCCGGTTCCTTTCCGATTCAAGGGTCCCCTCGAGCGCATCGAGGCGGATCTTCCGCGAGCGGAGATCCTCGAGAAGTGACTCGACCTCCGCCTCGCCCCCGCCGAGAAACGCCCGGGCCCGCTCGACGACCCCGCCAGGGAGCCCGAGCCGAGAGGCGATCTCCAGGGCGTGGCTGGTCCCCGGAAGGCCCACCTCGAGAGAATACGTCGGCCAGAGCTTCTCCCGATCGAACGCCATCGACGCGTTCACCATCCCCCGGTTCTCGTGCACGAACACCTTGAGGGAACCGAGATGCGTGGTGACGAGGGAGACCGCTCCCCTCCCGTGGATCTCCTCGAGCAGGCTCATCGCGAGGGCCGCCCCCTCGGTGGGGTCGGTCCCGGTGCCGAGCTCGTCGAGAAGAACGAGTGAGCCGCGCCCCACCTCTTCGAGAAGCCGCACCATGTGCCGCAGGCGCGCCGAGAAGCTCGACAGGCTCGTCTCGATCGACTGCTCGTCTCCGATGTCGGCGAAGACCTTCTCGAAGAAGGGGAGCGTGGACCCCTCCTCTGCAGGGATCCCGAGCCCCGCCTGACTCATGAGGACGAAGACCCCGAGGGTCTTCAGCGCAACCGTCTTTCCGCCGGCGTTCGGGCCGGTGAGGACCATCGTGCTCGCCCCATCCGGAAACTCCACGTCCAGGGGGACGAGGCCCTCCGCGCGGCCGGCGGCCCGGAGCGACCGTTCGAGCAGGGGGTGCCTCCCCTTCCGGATGCGGACCCGTCCCCGGCGCTCGTACTCCGCGATCACCGATCGGGTCTCCCGCGCGAAGACCGCCTTCGCCTGCCCGAAGTCGAGGGCGGCGAGGATCTCCCCGTTCCGGGCGACCGCTCCCCCTTCGTCCCTTACGCGCTCGGTCAGGTCCCTCAGGATCCGCCGGACCTCCCTCTCTTCCTCCCGATGGAGACGGGCGAGACGGTTGTTCTTCTCCACGGTCTCGATCGGCTCGATGAAGAGGGTGGCCCCCGATCCGGAGTGATCGTGCACGATCCCCTCGATCGCGCGCCTCTCCTCCTCCTTGACGGGAAGAACGTAGCGGCCGTTGCGGAGCGTGATGATGCTCTCCTGCAGGGAGCGCTGGAGCCGAGTGGAGCGGAGATAGCGCTCGAGGACCGCGCGAACCTCCCCGCGCGTCGACTCGATCTCGCTCCTGACGGCGGCGAGCTCCGGGCTCGCGCGGTCGACGACGTGTCCGTCGTCGTCGATGCACCGGGCGATCTCCTTCTGCAGCTTGGTGAGAGGCTCGAGGCCGGAGGCGAGAGCGCCGAGCTTCGGCAACGCCCCCGTCTCCCCCCGAAAGAACCCCTTCACGTCGTCCGCCATGCGCGCCATCCGGAGAACCTGGAGCAGATCGCCCGGCTCGAGGATCGCCCCCTCGACCGTCGCCCGCGAGAGCGAGGCGGAGAGATCGACCGCCCCCCCGAGCGGGATCGTTCCCTTCCGATCGAGGATGCCGAGAACCTCGGCGAGCCTCGCGTGCTGATCGCGAACCGTCTCCAGGGAGGTGAAGGGGACCATGCGATCCGCCAGCGCGGCGCCGATCGGAGAGAGGCACTTCCCCCGGACGAGCTCCACAATGCGATTGAACTCGAGAACTTCGAATGAGTGTCGATTCACGTGGAAAGAATCGCCCCCCGTCGAATCCGTCCGAACGAACCGTGAGAAGGGGAGTCGCGGCCGTGGAAGGGAGCTGCCGGTTCGTTTTCGTCAGGCGCCGACCTTCGGGGGGCTGCCTCGTTCAACGGGCATGGGCCCCATCCCCACGGCGGGACAAGCGACAATCTGCGAACCTCACCCGAACTCCTCAGAGATCCGCATACCGTAAACCAATTTAGGCGAAGATCGGCCCTCTGTCAAGGCTGGGCGCCCTATTTTTCAACGACTTCCGGCCCCGAGCCCTCCTCCCCCTCCCGTCCCGGCGGTGAAGGAAACCCCGGATCCGAGGAAGCCCCCGCGCCGAGGAGCAGGACCGCCGCCGCGAGGGAGGCGGTCCCCGCCCTCAGGTTCCGCGGCCCGAGCGAGGCGGGGGAGGCGCCCGCCCCGATCAGGATCCTCTTCTCCTCGTCCGCAAGGCCCCCCTCCGGCCCGACCAGGAGAAGCGCGTTCCCCCCGGGGTTCCCCCGCGGAAGAGGGGGCGCTTCCCTCTCCATCAGGAAGGAGCGCTCGTGAAGAGAGACAAGGGGGACCAGATCCCGGAGATTCTCGACCGGGCGAACCTCCATGAGCGCGGCGCCGCGCGCGGTCTTCATTCCGCTCCGGGCGAGCCGCTCCCACCGGGCGACTCTCCTCCCCCCCCGTGCCCGCGGGCCGGTCGGAACGCTTCTCTCGGAGAGGAACGGCTGGAAGACCGCGACGCCGATCTCCGCGGAGCGTTCCACCACCAGGTCCATCTCCTGCCCCTTGAGAAGCCCGGCGGCGAGGGTGATCCGGAGAGAGGGTTCCACGGACGAACGGAAGCGCTCGACCACGTCGGCGACGAGCGCGGAACCCTCGGCGCGGAGCCGCACGCGCGCCCCACCGCCCTCGCCGTCCACGGCGGTCACGATCGATCCCGCCTTCAGGCGGAGCACGCGCCGGATGTGGTCCTCCTCGTCGGGCGGGAATCGGAAGGAGGGGCGCCCAAGCTCGGCCGGAGGGGCGAAGAAAAAGCGGGGGCGGTCGCTTCGTCCTGGAATGGTTACTCTCCCGCGCGGAAGAGCCCTTTCTCGCGCATCTCTTTCAACAGGTTCTTCTCATCGCGCGTGAGCTTCTTCGGCACGCGGACGTGCACGCGAACGAGCTCGTCGCCGCGCGACGAACCGCGGAGGTGGGGAATCCCCTTGCCGCGAAGGCGGAAGATCTTTCCCGACGGGGTGCCGG
>JBDRFQ010000018.1:0-8470 GCA_043818685.1 Candidatus Eiseniibacteriota bacterium | reverse complement strand
GCCGCGGGCGCGCGCGGCGAGGGCGAAGCCGCCGAGCGTGCGGTAGGCGCGGAGGTCCGCGGCGAGCGCGGGAAAGGCGTTCCCCTCCTCGGGGAAGACGCCGGTGGCGCGGAGGCGTCCCCAGAAGCCCGAGACGGGGGTTCCCGCGAGGCGGCTCCCGCCCCGCGAGTCCCACGTGAGATCGAGGCGGAGGAAGTTGCGCTTCGCCTCGCCGAGGTTCGAGGCGACCTCCGAGGGGAGATCCGCGAAGGGAAGCTCGTCGCCGCGCTCGATCTCTCGGAACTCGTCGTCCTCGCCCGCCTCGGCCGACGAGTCCGCCTCGACCCCCTCGAAGCCGGCGCCCGCCTCGATCGTGAGACCGGGGAGGAACGCGCGGCCGATGTGCGCCTCGAGACCAGCGCGGGTCACGTTGTGCCGGTATTCGACGCCTTCCAGGAAGTAGACCCGCGCGCCTCCCGTCCCGAAGAAGCTCGCGCCCCAGTGGTTCCTCCCGTCGCCGAAGCGCGGCTCCTCGTAGAAGAGGTGCACGCCCGCGAGCCGGTAGCCGAGCTTCGCGTGGACGCGCGCCCTCTCGCCGCGCCCGAAGCGGTTGTCGAAGCGGAGCTCGGCCGGGATCAGGTACCAGCCGGAAAGGTCCTGGTAGCCCGCCCCGAGGCGGAACTCGACCGGTTTTTCTTCAACGGTGAAGTGAAGGACAATGCGCCCTCGCTCCGATCCCGCCCGCGACTCGTACCCGACGCTCCGGAAGAGATCGCTCGCGCGGAGCCTCTCCATCGCCGCGATCAGAGAGTCGGGCTGGACGGCGTCGCCGGGCCGAAGGCCGAGATACTGGAAGACCGTCGATTCCGGGGTCCGCGTGTTCCCCTCGATCTCGATCGCCTCGACGACGAGCGGCCGGCCCGCGGCGAGTGCGTCTCCAGCGGCGTAGGGATGCGGAGCGGCAAGCGCGATCGCAAGGGGGACGACGACGCGCGCGATGCCGGATCCGACGAGGGAGGTGAGGATTTTACGGAAGATCGAGAGCACGCCCCGCGCGGAGACCACGCCGAGAGCGACGATCGCGAGGGCGCGCACCGCTTGAGGGAACGCGGTGCGAAGCTGCAGGCTCTCCCCGATCCGCCGCAGACGTGCGATCATCCCCTTCCGCTTCACGGGTCTTCCTCCCCGACTCCCGACTTGGGAGGTCGCTGTGACGGTCTCGTCCCGTCTCCGGCCCGCGCTCTCTCGCGGCCCGGAAGTCGAAGACGTGGGACAGCGGCTCCGCTCCCTACCAAAGAGCAACCCCCGTACCCGAAAACGCGACCGCCCTTCTTGCGAGCTCACTGCTCAGACCTCCCAGCGTTTTCAACGGGTTACAACAAGAGAAGCCGACGCCCGGTTGCCCGTACCCCGCCCCAGCTTATCGGCACCTGTGAACATTCGCAACAGCGAGTCGTCGACAGGACGCGGAGGGTCGGCGGGGGGCGACGACGTTTCCGGCATTCCGCGCCGGGAGAGATCCCGGGAGCACTCGTCGGGGAGCTCAAAGAAGCGGTTCGAGCGCCTAAGCTGTTTACATTAAATGCGTTGCAGATTGGTTGCCCGCCTGCACTTGACACTCGCCTATGTGTACTATATACTACACAGTAGAAGCCACAAGGAAAGGGGATCATGACGGACGGGTTCGGAGATTTCGTGAGGTCCATGAGAGAGGAGCGAAAGGCCAAGGACAAGCGGTTCTCGCAGAGGCAGGTCGCCCTCCGCATCGGAATCGAGCCGTCGTACCTCTCCAAGATCGAGCGCGGGCAGGAGGTCCACCTCTCAGAAGAGAAGGTGGTCGCCCTCGCCCGCGAGCTCGACGTCGATCCCGATCTTCTCCTCGCCCTCCACGGCAAGGTCTCGAGCGACCTCCAGGAGGTGATTCGACGGCGCCCGCAGCTCTTCGCCCAGCTCCTTCGCGAGCTGAAGGATCTCCCCGATCACGCGGTCCTCCGCCTCGCCCGCGAGGTGCGGGACGGCGACTGGTAGGAAAGGCAAGCCATGATTGAGCTCAAACACGACTCGCTGGTCTTCACGTTCCCCGAGGTGCATCCAGACGCGCGGCTCTCGATCGATTTTCAGCGCACGCTCCGCATTCCGGACGACGACAACGACTACCCCCTTCCCCCCGGGCTCGGGTGCTTTCCGCTCCGGCACGTCGACGACCACGCGGCGCGCCTCCCGAAAGAGTGGATCGCCCACGGCGGGGTCATGCTCCCCATGTACCAGTCGGAGGCGATGTGGCTGAACTTCGACGCCCGCTGGGCCGATTCCCGCGGCACGCAGTATCCCTTCGCGGTCAAGATCGCGGCGGGGAAGATCAACGCGGTGACCGGCAAGCGCTGGCTCAAGGGGCTTCATCGCCGCCAGGATTATGTCGTGATCCCCGAGCAGCCGTGGCTCGACGGCTACTGCGTGGAGAAGGGGATCATCCGCCAGTTCGTCGCGATGCCGCTCGGCGCCGGCTACACGGCCGAGGAGCAGATCACCGGGAAGGCGGAGCACGGAGGCCTCCAGATCGCCGTCTACCCGATGAAGCGGGTGGCCTTCGAGAGGCGGTTCCCGAAGGTCGAGCGCCGCGAGCGCTACGCCGACATGATGCCGTGCATGGCCGCCCCGAGCGGGATGGGCCTCGCGCCCGGCGGCCGCATGCGACAGGAGATCTACGAGGATCCTTACGACTTCGAAGATTGGGACATCGAAAACACGAGCCGGTGCTTCGTGCACATCGCGAACTCGCTCGTCTGGCGCGCCGCGACCGGCGAGAACCCGCCGACGACGCCCCCGACCGCGAAGGAGTACACGGCGGCCGGGATGCCGTGGTTCGAGTACTACGGGGGCGATGCGAAGGCGCTCGAGGGGGCGAAGGAGCTCAAGGGCCTGAAGAGCGTCGCGAAGATGGGGAAGAAGAAAGGGGACGTGCCGATCCCTGAGAACGAGACGGTTGCGCCGGAGCACATCATCGCGCTCCGCAAGAAGCTGAAGGAGGGGCAAGTGAGGGAGGGGGTGTTCTGACGGCGTTTCGGAGGAAGGGGCGGAGGGTTCAGGTTGCCCGGGGTCGGAGGGAGGGGACGCCCTCACCTTCGGGGACAGGCACCGGTTTCCGGTAACCGGTGCCTGTTCCTACTTAAGCCTTTCTATCGGATGCTGCGGGGATCGTCTTCCTCTTCGTCCGGCGCTTCCTCGTCGAAGAGGTCACCCGGATCGATGTCGCGCGGCCGGTTCCTCCCGGTCGCGGTGCGCCAGAAATCCATCAGAATGAGCGTGATAAGCTCGGTCCACGACATGGCGGCGATCTCCCCAGCGCCCCGGCCGGCCCCCCGCACCTCGGGTCCCGATCCGCCGGTGACTCTCCTGTCCATCAGGATAGCGCCGCGAGGGCCGTCCGGACAGAGCCGTCACGCGCGCCGGGCGACCATCCACTTTTCTGCGTCCTCCGGGGACCTCGCGCCCGTCTATACTCTGGAGCCGGGAAAGAAGAACCTCCCGTGTCGGGGCGAGAGATGAAGAGGGAAAGTCAAGGGGCCGACTGGACGCGTTTGCTGGATCTCCTCTCGCCGATCCACGACGACGCCCGGGCCTTGGCCCGGCGGCTCGCCCGCTCGGCGGCCGACGGCGACGACCTCTTCCAGGAGGCGCTCCTTCGCGCCTTCGACAAGATCTCGACCCTTCGCGAGGAGGGCTCCTTCCGATCCTGGTTCTACGCGGTCCTTCTCTCGGTGCACCGGTCCCGATGCCGGCGCGACTTCTGGCGGCGCTTCCTTTCCCTCGAGGATCTGCGCGGCCGGGGGCGCGAGCCGGCGGGGGAGGACGACCGAAGGCTCTCGGATGAGGAGATGCGGGCGCGGCGGGTTTCGAGAGCCCTCGCCCGGCTGCCCGCTCTCCAGCGCGAGGCCGTGGTTCTCTTCGAGATCGAGGATTGTCCGGTCGAAGAGATCGCGGCTCTCCAACAGATCTCCGTGTCGACGGCGAAGTCTCGGATCGCGCGCGGTCGCGAGAAGCTCCGCCGGTACTACGAGAGACTGGGGTTTCACATGGAAGGAGCGGGCCCGGTCAGGCGAAAGCGAAGACCCGCGCGGCGGGCACCGGGGCGGGACGATTCGCAGAGGCCGGCTTGGAGCGCGGCGGAAAGCCTCCCTCCACTGGAGACGCACGATGGATGAACGAGTCGGGAATCATCGAGAAGACACCCGGCGGACCGGTCCGGTCCGGAAGGAAGCCTACTCCGTGGACCTCGAGGCGCTTCGCTCGGCGAGCCGGCGCGGGCTGCCGGCCTTTTCCGAGACATCGAGGTCGTTGATCGAATCGATCGAGAACCGAAGGAAAAGAGGTGCGTGGATGGGACTCATGCGAGGAATCATCGAGCGGCCGAGGCTCGCCACCGTTCTGGTCGGTGGCGCGCTCGCCGCGGTCATGTTGTTCGTTCCGATCTCGTACGAGAGAACGGTCGGGCACGAAGTGGCCTTCACGCTCTCGGGGATGAGCCCCGGGGCGGAGGCCGTCTCGGAGATCGCCAAGGAGATGAAGAGCGCGATCGGAGCGGATCGGGTCGGGGTCCGGATGGCCGTCGCGGCCGGCGGGACATCGGGGGCGGAGCACACGCTCACCGCCCGCGTTCCGGACGGATCGCACGGCCGTGTGGAGCGCCTCGCTGCGTCGTACGCGGCCGTGCTCGCAAAGCGCGGGGCGGGCGCGACCTTCTCGGTCTCGCCGGTCCGCGACCTTGTGAGGAGCAATGTGTATCTCGCCGCCGCGAACTCGATCATCAACATCCGGGTCGGGGACCGATCGGCGGACGAGATCGCCGACGACATCCGGTGGCAGCTCGAGAGCGCCGGGGTGGTCGGCGCGGAGGTCGACGTGTCCACCGATGAGGGGTGCGCGCGGATCTGCGTGCGCGCCTCCGCCGAGGGGAACCCCGAGCTTCCCGAGATCCAGTGCGAGACGGAGGGCGAGGCCGATCAGAAGTGCCTCCGGCTCGAGTTGCGCCGGACGCCGGAGATGACCGACGCCGACCTGATCGCCGACATCGAACGCCAGCTCGCCGAGCAGGGGCTCTCCGGGACCGTCACCCTCGACGGGGACGGCTGTCCCAAGGTCGAGCTGGACGAGTAGAGAAGCGAAACGAACGGGCCGGGTCGCCCGAACAGCAAGCGGCCCGATCGACAACACCGGGCCCCGGTCTCCGCGCGAGGCCGGGGCTCGATTGCTTGGCCGCTCACCAATTCCCTTCCCCAAGACGGGGAGAGGTTCTTCGTTCTGCGTCCCGCCACTACCGCAAGGAGGATGGCGCAACCCGTACAGGATTCGTTGCCTTGTCGGCGTGATCTTGATGGAAACCGGAGTCGGCTCGAATCGGGCAAGACGGAGCATGGGTCGCTGAGAGCCGGAATCACGCCGGATAGACCGCGAAGATCCGAGAAAGATCTGCACACATTTGTCACTCTTTGTTGACAACATCATAGGCTTCTGATATGTTCGTTCATAGAAGAAGCATCCGCGTGTGCCGGACGGTGGATGTTCAGCCTGCCGAAAAGGGAGTGCAAACGAGAGTCACAAGCGCGTTGCCGATCCGGTAGGCGTCAAGTGATTTCTCAGCCGTCCGTTGTGCGGTGGCAAAGAAGTTTCCCGCCGGTGCGCCCGGGAGGGAGTGCCGGGCAAGGCTCGAGCCGCCTTCACCGGGGATCGATGCTCCCTCCCGGCAGGTGCTTCCGACGCGGTTGATTTCTCATCGGTTACGGCGAACACGCGGGAACCCGCATTGATCGAATCAGGAGCGGGGAGCGTTCTCGAGAATCCCGGGCCGACCGGTCCGGGACCTCTCGAGACCCGAAACGCCGCCGGGCCCGGGCAACCCGGTTCCCGTCCCTTGCGGGTCGGGAATGGTTGATGCTAGGATAAGCTCAGTCCTAGCCAACCGTTGCGAAGGGGAAAAAGAATTTTCCCCCCCACCCGCAGGAAAGGAGTGAAGCCGTGGCCCTCACTGCTGTTCTCCGGAAGTTTCGAGTACCCGCAGTCGCTCTGTCCCTGACCGTATTCCTCGGCTTGTTCATCCTCACGACTTCGGACGCCGGGGCCTACCATGACCCCTTGCCGACGAAGAACTTTGAACAGGATCTGGTGGATGGGGATCCGGATGATCCAGTTCCATTCCACGGAAGGCACGTGGTCCTGCAGGAGTCCGAGGAGCCGGGCGGAATGGCGCTCTTCCTAAGAGCCCTGGGTGAGATTGTCGTGTTCCTCGACCTGTGAGAGTGGCGACTATGGCTGGCAACTGGCAGGAGATCGAACGCCTCAGCGCCTTCGTTGCCTCCGTTGGAGAAGGGGGCGACCTGGCGCAGGAAGAGCGAGTCAAGGCTCTTGCCAGGCTGGTTCTCTCCAAAGCCACCACCGCTGGTCACGGGAGCAGTCCCGACACGAGTATCCTGATGGGTTGGTGCTATGCCGCCCTTGGGAACTACGAAGCGGCTCTCCGAGAAGCGAGAGGCGTGGATCTGTCCTCGCCTGAGCTTTCGGACAGGCAATTCTTCGCATGTGTCTCCCTGTGTACCCGCTCACTGCAACTGCTCGGCCGCTACGAAGAAGCGACCGACTTCGACAACGCGATAAAGGAAAGATGCGCGGACTCGCTCCCACGCGTTTCGCTCGATTCGCTCTTGCATATTGGTGCGTGTTTCCTCCGTCTGTCTGCCTACGACACCGCTGAGAGATGTTTCCAAGGAGTAGCAGCCCTTGCTCATCTCTTCGATGATGCCGAGAGACAGGCTTGGGCAATGCTCAATCTATCACTAATCCTGAAAAACACGGGCCGCCTTGCGCGAGCCGAGGAATGCGTCCGAGATGCTATTGTCCTGGCCTCATCGTCTCAAACAGATCGAATCGGTTCTTTCTATCTTGCCGCGGGGCAGCTCTCATTCTGGTCTGGCGATTTCGGCGGTTCGGCCATCAGGTTTCTTGAAGGCCTCAAGGGGGCCCGAAGACACTGCCGACGCCGCACTGTCCTCCGTGCCCACCTCTCCCTCGGCCGCACATATCTTGCGCTCGAAGACTTCGCGAAAGCGCGCCGCCATCTCGAGAAGGGCCTCGAGATGGCCCTTCAGCTCAAGTTCCCACGCGAGGAAGCGCTCGCCTGCGAGTTCCTCGGCGACCTCGAGCGCGCGGAGGGGAGAAGCGAGAACGCCGGCGATCTCTATCGCAAGGGTCTCGAGATCGGGCTCCGCATCGCCCCGCGTGGTGACGTGGTCTGCGAGGTCGGGCGCCGCCTCGCCGACTGGCACACCGAACGCGGTGAACACAACGAGGCGCGCCGCGAGCTCGGGCGCGCCCTCGAGATCGCCGAAGCGACCGGCGACCGTCGCGAGGAGGGAATCCTCCATCGCGTCCGGGCGCGTCTCATCGTTGCAAGCGGAGGACGTTACCAATCCGCCGAGGCTTCGCTCAAGAAGAGCGTGGAGATCCTCGCGGATGTCGGAGCACGCTACGAGCTCACCCTCTCCCTCGCGGCCCGAGCCCGTCTTCGGGCGGAAGCTCCGAGGCGAACCCGCGAGGAGCGGAGAAGGGGGCTTGACGACTTCCAGTCCGCGGCCGTCGTGCTCGGCGAGATCGGCCTTCCGCGCAAACAAGGCCTTCTCCTCCTCGAGGCCGCCCGCTCTCTCTCCGGAGCTCTCTCCCCCTACGAGGGGCTCAGCCTCCTTCGCGAGGCGGAAGAGGTGCTCCGCGCCCACCGCTCCAACGAGATCCTCGCCGAGATCACGAGCCTCCGATCCGCCTTCGAAGAAGAGACCGCGCGAATCGCGATCGAGAAAGAGGGCCCTTTCTTGCTCGGCGAAGGAGAAGAACGGTCGTTCGAGCCCGCGGTTCGCCTGCTCGCGCGGCGCCTCGGCGCCAAGAGGGCGTTCCTCCACCTTCCCTCCGCGCCGGAGGGTGCGCGCGTCGTTGGGTGCGAGCCCCTCGAGGCGTGCGAGATACTCTCTCGACTTCGCTTTCCAAGCGATCGCAACCTGATCGTCTCGGCCGGCGTCGTCTCCAAGGAGGAGAGCACCTCCTACGGCCCCTTCCTCGCCTTTCGCACAGCGGACGGCGAGCCCTCGGTCGTCTATCTCGAGCGGCGGATCGGCGGCGAGCCGTTCAACGAGAAGCAGGCGGGCGAGTTCGCCGCGTGCGCCGAACGTCTCTTCCGCAAGATCCCCTGCGTGCGGAGCGCCCCCGAACGAGGCCCCTATCCGAAGATCATCGCCGGCAGCCGCGCGATGCAGGACGTGGTGGATCGAATCGTCTCGGTTCGGAACTCCTCGGCGACCGTCCTTATCGAGGGGGAGACCGGGACAGGAAAGGGGCTTCTCGCGCGACTCCTTCACGAATTAAGAGATCGCTCGCGGACGGGCCGCTTTGTTCATCTTCACTGCGCGGAGCTTCACTAGACGCTTATAGAGAGCGAGATCTTCGGGCACGC
>JBDRFQ010000017.1:0-4173 GCA_043818685.1 Candidatus Eiseniibacteriota bacterium | reverse complement strand
CCTTTTAAGCAATGGCTTGCTCAGGTAGGAAAAGAAAGAATTGATGAAATAGAGAATCCGGAATTAGCCCAGGTAGCGTCCAAGTCTTCTTCGTTATAACGAAGGACCTCTGTTACGAGTCGAGTTGCTTCGTCTGGGTTGTCGGTGCTGACCGCGCGGACGTATTGGGCCACCGCCCACTCGCCGTTCCCTTGGACCTTGCGCTCGTATCCCACGTACTTCTCGACAACCTTGAGGCTCCGGCTTGGTAAAGGAAGGCAGATCCCCTCGGAGCACACAGAGAGGAGATTACAGAGGTTCCTATCGATCCTCTCGGCGATGCCCTCGCGATCACCGTAGCGATCTCGATAGAGCCGGAGCTTCGTCTTCTCATAGGACGCCCAGTGGAGGATCGGGAGATCCCCGTAGGTCTCGAAAACACCTGCGGCGTTCCTCAGGAAGGCCCCCCACGTGGCCTCGTCGCCCGTCTCCCCGGGGATCGTGTATGCGACGGAATACGGGGAGGGGCGTTCGCCGAAGACCTTCATCCCCCAGAGGAAGATCTCCTCGGGTCCGTCGAGGAATGGTGGGATGCCCTCCAGATCGAGGACGAGCACATTGGGAGCGGCGGGGAGGTTGTTCACCCCTAACCGCAGCGGTCTCTCTTCGAGGAAGCACCGAGCCTCCAGGAGGATTGTCCCCGCTTTCTTGCCGACACGCTGGGTTCGCCTCCCCCAAGGTCGCTGGAGATCACGCAACTCCTCCTCGGGCAGTTTATCCGAAAGTTCCCGAATCGAGCGAATCCCGCGGGCGTGGAGCTCGTGGGCCAGGCCCTGATCGACGGTCGGCAACAGGGCGACATCCTGTCGTTTCTCGGCCTCCGGCCAGCACTGCTCACGGTACCCGCAGCCCTGGCACTTGCTCCAGCCGACCGGTTCGTAAGCCTCGCCCCGTCGCAGGTGTTCGAGAAGATCTGCGATGGACCCCTCCACAGCTGCAAGGCCGGCGTATTCAATGTGCTCCAGGGAATCGTCTCCCAAGACGACTTCGAGCCGCACGGGGGCGCGCCCCGTGGTTCGTTCGAGAAGGGCGCCGTAAAGGTCCATCTGGGCTGCGATCTCGGGGTGTTCGGAAACGTGCCGAGTGAGCTTGACGTCCCGAATGATCCAGCCGTCTCGTGCCGGGACAAGGAGGTCCGGTTCTCCGACGATCTCAAGGGAGTCGCCGCGGACCGGCCACGTTGAGCGGAGAAGCGCATGCGCGAGGGCGTTCGTCTTCCGTTGGAGCGCGTCCTGTGTCCTCGCTACCCGCTCCTTGTGGGAACCTTCCTTCAACTCCAGAACGCTGGCGAGAGTGGAGAGGTACTCGGCCTCGTGCCGGGCACCGAGCTCGATCACGATCTCTTCCAGTGGGCTAGGGTCCGAGGCCGGAGCGCCGCTCTCGAAGAGGCGGAGGCGCCTCGGACACCGGCTCGGGCGGTGAAGGCAGTAGTAGGTAGATCTGGAGATTCGCGTCATGATGGCTCCGTCTCCTGCGGATCAGGCTTCGGTTCCGCGTGGTGGCTCATGACATCCAATGAGTCTGTCGGACACTTGATGGGAGAGTCGGTGCATTCAAAAGAGTCACCTTTGTCGTTCCCATCTCTGCCGCATGAGTGCACTCGACACCATCAAGCTAGAGTGCGTCGAACTCTCTCCAGTGCTGGGTTAAGTACATCTGGATCCCGAGGCCCGGCGTATACCCTGGGCAGAGCGGCACGAACTCGGCTCTCGCTGCGGCGTAGGAGTCGTTCGAGATCATGCCCGTACACTTCGCCAGGAAGAGGAGGGCCAGTGACGGGGCGCGGGATTCTCCCAGGTTGCAGTGAATGAGGATCTTCTTCCCCGATTTCGAGTGCCTCGACGCGAACGCAAGGAACGAGGTGAAGAGAGGCGGCATGAAGAGGGGTACCGGCGGATCGATCATGTTCAGGTACAGATCGCCCCCTCGCTCCAGAACGAGGTAGTTCGGATGGTGCGGGGAGAGACTGCCCCGGTACCCGACCGCTCTCTGATGGCACGGGCTCTTGCACGCATGCACAACAGCCCATTCGCCCGAGCCTGAACGGCAATCGACATCATCGCCGACAAAGAGGTAATCGTGTACTTGGTGCATGAATCTTGGCCGTTCTTCCGGCAAGGAGAGCGCCGTTCCCGCAACACCGGGACGGGAGGCCTTGTTGCTCCGTCGGTCCCCTTGGAAGAGGAGTCCCGGAGCCCCAAGCCGGCAGGCCAGGCGCGACCGGAGCAGGGCCAGCGCTCCGACCTGTTCCCGTCCCTCGGCACTCCATTCTACGTGGTCGCGAGGTCGAAGACAAGACGGATTCGGCCTCTCCCGCGGTGTCCTCTGATTGCCCGACTGATTCCGCACCGCAGCCGGTGCTCTGTCACGTGCCCTTCGAAAGGACGCCTCGGGCTCGTGCCTTCCACAGGATCCTTGACAAGGACCCGGGAAGGACCTAGAATGCCGAGCGTCGGACAAACTGCACCTTTTGGCGATTCCGCGCAGTCTGCTCCCTTCTCGCTCTCTCTTTCCCCCCTCTGCTGTACTGAGACCACCCCCGGCCTTCCGCCGGTGTCCGGCGTCCTCTCCCACGGCGCGACCTCCCAGGAGTCCTGAAGCCACGTAACTGCTTGACATTCCAGCCTATCCGAAACCACCGCACCTATTCGCCAATAGGCGCACTACACTCGACGTTCTCCCACCGTCCACGCTTGCCATGCCCACCCTGGAAGCTCCCCTCCAACGCCTCCCCCGCTACCTCACACAAACTGAGATCGAGGCATTCTTCCGAACGATCACGTCG
The DNA here is from genome assembly GCA_043818685.1 of Candidatus Eiseniibacteriota bacterium. Taxonomy (GTDB): domain Bacteria; phylum Orphanbacterota; class Orphanbacteria; order Orphanbacterales; family Orphanbacteraceae; genus VGIW01. The sequence continues at coordinate 1,349 of JBDRFQ010000017.1, read as the reverse complement.
GTGCGAGACCTCGCCCTCTTTGGCCTTCTCTACCTCTACGGCCTCCGGGTCTCGGAGGTGAGTCTTCTCCTTCGCCGGGACGTCGATCTTGCCCGCTCCCGTTTCGTCGTGAAGCGACTGAAGGGCGGCGTCTGGGCCGAGCGGCCTCTCTTCTCGTCGGCGCGGACACTCCTGGCTGCACACCTTGCGTCCCTTGGGCCTGCCCCCGGGAGTGCACCTCTCTTCCCAGGGAACGGGGGACCGCTCCGGAAACGGCAGATCCAGGCACTCTTCACCAGGTACCGCGACCGGGCTGGTCTTCCAGGCCATATCACCTGCCACTCCCTTCGCCACTCGATCGCGACGCACCTTCTCGACGCGGGGGCGTCGCTCGAGTTCGTCCAGGACCACCTCGGACACCAATCGATCCGCTCGACCTCGATCTACGCGCGGATCACCGACCGGCATCGGAGAGCGCTTTATCGGAAGCTCGAGAGTTCGCCCTGGATCGTCTGCCCGGACGGCCCGGGGCGGGAAGGCCACCAACCCCGAAAGGAGGGAATCCCATGAAGCCCCCAACACCCGTGACGTCTCCCATGGCCTCGCGGCGCCCCCGAGGGCGGAGCGGATCGCGCGCGCCCGGGCCAGGGCGGGAGGAAATCCCACGCCGGAAGTGCCCCACGATGCTCCAGATCCTCGCAAGCACGTTCCTCGCGCTTCTCCTCGGAACCCTGTTCGGCTGCGCGGGAGGGCCGAACCAGGCGATCCTCGACATCACGGCCGCGACGGACCGCCTTTCCTCGGAGGACGCATACAAGAAGATCACCGCGATCCTCATCGACAACAACTTCGATATCAAGCAGGGGGACAAGGACCTCGGCCTCATCACGACGGAGTACAGGCAGTTCGCGAGCGTCGACGGGAGCCCGCCGTTCGACTACTACCTCCAGATCCGCACGACGATCAAGACCCGGCAGGACGGGAAGCTCGTCGTGAAGATGGCCCCGTCCGTGAAGGAGGTGAATCGCCTGAACGTCGGGGCCTTCACGGAGCGTCAGCTCTGGTACTTTGACGCGGACGCCGCGGGGAAGGCGAAGTGGGACACGAAGGCGCAGGCGCGCCTCAAGGGACACACGATGTTCATGAACGTCGTCCAGGATGTCGCCGACGCCTGCGGGCTCGGCGTCGAGGAGCTCGACCAGAACCTCCAGACGATGTAGTGACCGGCTCGAGTCTGATCCGGGGAGGCCGCTCGCGGGAGGAGCGGCCTCCTTTTCGTCTCAACCTCATGGTTCTAGAGAAGATACGCGACTTGACGAAAAGAGGAAAAACTCGTACTCTTGGCAGGTGCTAACGTCATGTGATCTAAC
>JBDRFQ010000016.1:0-2460 GCA_043818685.1 Candidatus Eiseniibacteriota bacterium | reverse complement strand
CGTACTCGGTCAGGAACGGCTCGGGGGGGTTGTACGGCTGGTGCGGATCGAAGAGGTGGACGAAGAGGAAGAACGGGGTTCCCTCCTTCCTCTCCAGCCAACGGATCGCCCGGTCGATCGTGACCTCCGCGCGCACCTCGGGAACGCCCCTCTGGAGGGGCGACTCCTTCTCCGGGGGGAGGGAGTCGTTGTACGTCTCGAAGCCCTGCGAGAGGCCGAAGCGCCCGTCCAACACGAACGCGGAGACGAAGCCCGCGGTCCGGTACTCCTCGCCCAGCATCGACTCGGCGAGGGTCTGCCTCTCCTCGGCAAGCCGATAGGTGCCGTTGTTCCGGACCCGGTGCCGGTAGGGGAACTGCCCGGTGAGCATGCTCGCGTGCGAGGGGAGTGTGAGCGGGGCGGCGGCGGACGCGCGGGCAAAGCGGACCCCCTCGGCGGCGAGCGCGTCGATCCGGGGGGTCTCGACCTCTTCATACCCATAGCATCCGATGTGGTCCGGCCGGATCGTGTCGATCGAGATGAAGAGGACCGAGAGGCCGTTCCGCGCGAACGCGGCGCCTTCCGCCCGCGGGGCGGGGGTGCCTCCCTCGCCGCCGGAGGTCCTCCCGCCGTCCCCCCCGCAGCGCACGAAGGCCGCGAAAACAAGAAAGACGATCGCGATGCCCCTTCGAATCAACGGGAACCTCCTTCTCTCCCCGCCCCGCGGGCCTCCTCGGCCATCCGGATGTTGGCGACCACGGGGCTCTGCGGGTCATAGGCGAGGATCGTCCTCCACGCCTCGATCGCCGCCTCGATCTCCCCCTGGTGGAACCTGAGAAGCCCGATGTTGTTCCACGCGACGGAATGCCTCGGATCGATCTCCACCGCCCGCAGGTACTCGCGCATCGCCTCCTCGGGGCGCCCCTGCTTCTCGAGGAGGTCGCCGAGCCGGTTCGAGAGATCGGCGCTCCGGCCGATCCGCTCGAGCCCCCGGCGCACCGCCCCTTCGGCGGCGGCGAGATCTCCCTCCTTCTCGAGGGCGTTCGACAGGTTGCGGACGACGCGCTCGCTCTTCGGGTCAAGCTCTCCGGCGGCCCGGTAGTGCCGGACCGCCTCATCATGCCGTCCCATGTCGAAAAGCGCGTTTCCCAGGTTGTACCTGGGCTCCGCCGCGGCCGGGCGGAGGCGGATCGCCTCCAGGAGCTCCGCCACCGCCTTCTCGTTCTCCCCCATGGCATGATACACCGTGCCGAGGTTCGCGTACGCCTCCCCGAACGTGGGGAACCCCCGCACCGCCGCCCGGTACTCCCCCTCCGCCTCCTCGAGCCTCCCGGCGAGCTGGCAGAGACGACCCAGACCGTAGTGCGCGGTCGGGTACCCCGGAAGGAGCCGGAGCGCCTCCCGATAGGCCGACTCCGCCCCCTCGCGATCCCCGCTCTCGAGGAGACCGTTCGCGAGGTGGGTGAGGGATGAGGCCCGCGCGACGCCCCTCCCCGCGCCGAACTCGCCCGCGTTGACGAGAACGAAGAGAAGAGCGAGGGCGCCGGCCGCCCAGAGACGCCCGGCCCACGGCCAGCTCCTGATCCCCTGCGCGAGCGCCACCGCACCGATCGCTGCCGGAACGGCGAGGGCGACGGAGAAGGGAATCCGGTACCTCGAGTGCGTGTAGAAGAGGAGCGCCGAGAGGAACTGGGCGGCGAGGAAGAGCACGAGCACCGAGCCGCGGCGCCTCCGGAGAAGAAGGGCCAGGCCGAACGCCCCGAGCGGCCCGACCACGCCGAACACGAACGGGATCCGCCGGAGAGCGCGGATCTGCTCGGTGAAGAACTCCTGATCCGCGTTGTCCGGCAGCTCCACCTTGTTCCAGTGGAGCACCGCCTTCCGGCCGAGAAGGGCGAGGTACGCGCCGGGGTTCTCGCGAATCCAGGAGAGAGAGCGCCGCGCCCAGTACCACGAGACCTCGGAGGGCTTCAGGCCGCGCCCGGCCGCCTCCTCCGCGATGCGCCGGGAATCGTGGATGTTGATGTTCTCCGGGGAGAGGACGATCGGCTCGTCGGGGAACGTGAAGACGCCCGAGGCCGCCTTGTTGTTCCCCATGTAGAAGTTGATCCCGCCGTGCGACGAGACGAGCACGAAGTCGTTCCCGCGGACGACGTTCCGGATCGTGACCGGAGAGATGGCGAGGAGGAACCCCGCGAGGAGGGCTGCCGCGCCGCGCGCCCTCCCCTTCCCCTTCTCGATGAAGAGAACCCACCCGATCAGAAAGGGGAGGAAGAGGATCAGGTTCCCCTGGATCAGCGTCCCGAGCCCGAGGAGGAGCCCCGCCCCGAGAAGATTTCTGTGTGAAAGACCCGGACGATGCCTAAGGAGAATCGCCACGAGAAGGAGGTTCGCGAAGACCCCGGCCGACGTCGGAAGAAGAAACGCCTCGTAGAAGAGCGAGGGGCGGTAGAGGCCCCCGAGGAGAAGGGCAAGGAGGCC
>JBDRFQ010000015.1:0-6274 GCA_043818685.1 Candidatus Eiseniibacteriota bacterium | reverse complement strand
TGCCCTCCCGGAAGGCTCGGGGAGGCGAGGGAGCCTTGCGTCAACCCTCAGGGTCCCGAGGCGGAACTCCTGTGCAAGGGGGAGTACCGCGGAAAGCCGCACGGGCGGCTCCGGGAGGGCGGTGTTAGTGATTCTGTTTCTCGTGGTGAAGCGCGAGCGCGACCGCGTCGAAGAGGTTCCGCCAGTGACGCTCCTTCCACTTCCGGTCCTGCGTGAGGTAGATGCGGAGGGCGGGGAACCAGTGGGTGATCGCTTCCGCCATCTCCCGCTTCGAAGCTCTCCCGTTCCCGAGGAGCGCCTTCCGGACCGTCTGGGGGGCGTAGGAGGCGACAACGAGGTCCCTCTCCCTCCCGAGCCGGGCGACGGCCAGGCGCAGCCGGTGGACCTCGTCGAGCCAGGGAACCGGGTGGTGGTAAGTTCTTTCGAGCACGAGCACCGACGGGCGATGTGCCTCGATCCAGCCTCGGACGAGCCTCTTCGCCTCCCCGAGACGCCTCTCGCGCGGGAGGAGGCGGAGAGGTCGGACGCCGCCCGCGAGGAGCCGCGGGCCGTGGAGGACCGCGTAGCCGAGCTCGCGGAGCCCGGGATCAATGGCGAGAATGGTTGTCTTCTTCAGCATAGCGTTTGAGGAGAAAGAGGAAGAGTGCGGTGCGGGACTTGCGGATCTGCTCCGGGGGAACCGCGAGCGTGTTCGCGAGCGCCTTCCGGATGAGGTCGTCGGAGTGGTCCTCCAGGACGCGGCGGAGGGTCTCCTCTTCACCCTGCTCCCCGAGAGCCCGGGCGAGACGCACCACGGTGAAGGCCCGGGGAGGCTCTCCGGGGCCCGGGGAGGCCTTCTGCGGGGCGAGGTGGAGCAGACGGACCCGGATGGTCCCGTTCGTGCCCCGAGCCTCCAGATATCCCGCTTTCCGGAGATGCCCGAGCCAGCTCCGGACCGTCCCCTCCCGGAGACCCATCCGGCGGGCAAGCGCTCCCGGATCGACCCGGAGGGTCTCGCCGTCTTCCGGGGGCTCCGCGAGAAGGACGAGGTAGAGCCAGAGCGCCGAGCGCATCCGGCGGATGTGGAGCGCCTTGGAGTGCTCGAGGATCTTCCGAGGGAGGGTAATCGTAACGAATTGATCTTCAGTGTTTTTCATCTCGGGCGAACTTGGTGACGAGGTAGCGGAGGAGGGCGGCGCGGGACTTCCGGATCCGCGCCTCCGGGGTCGCCTGGACCCGGGCGATCGCCCGGCGGAGGATCCCTTCCGGGTAGTCGCGGATCAGGCGCTGAACCTCGGCCGGATGATCCGGGAGCGTCTCGCGGAGCAACCGGCCTAGGTCCCCTTCCCCCGCTCCCCCATCCCCTGCTTTGCTTGAAAGAGCTTTAACTGCCTGCTGCCTGCTGCTTCTGCCGACAGGTACCTTATCTGGCGAAGGCCGCCGATCGGCCATGCTGCTTGGTGGAAGTGCTCCTGCATCCTCGCCCCTACCAGGCCAGAAAGAGAGCGAAAGCGCAAGATACGGCGAGGGAGAGAGGACCCGGATGAGCTTCGCTTCCTTCAGGGCCCGGACCCATCGGTCGATCGTCTTTTCGGAGACCGAGAGATCCTCGGCAAGGCGCGTACGGGTTCGGAGGACGACTCCGGTGGCGGCGGCCTCGAGGACGAGGTGGAGATAGAGCCAGAGAGCCCCATCAAGGGCTTTCACAAACCCTTCCACGACGAAAGGCGCCCCCAGGACCCTCCGAATCGATTCGGGAATGAGCTGTCTCATGTAATTGGCGCTGGATCGTCTTTGATGCGGGTGAGTGAGGCCGCCGAGTAGAGGGGCATGTAGATCGCTTCGGCGAGCGTGTCGAGCGCCCGGGCGAGGCGGAACGCATTGGGGAGCGAGGGGAGCTTCTGCCCTCTTTCCCAGCCGGAGATCGTTCCCCGGCCGGCGCAAAGAAGCTGTCCCAAAGCCTGCTGCGAGAGCCCCGCCTTCAGGCGGTACTCCCGGATGCGATTCGGGTAGCGCGGCGGCTTCGACCCGAGCCGTTTCGAGTACTGGACCTGCATGATTCCAACGTACCCTGCGCGTATTCAGTCCAAAAGGAGGGAGGAGGTGCAAGACCAAGGTCCTTCTTGTGGAGGAGACGGGGAAGAAATGGGGATGGCCGACCGCTCCGTGCGACCTCATCCCCCCCTTTTCGGTGCCTGCCGGCCGGTCCAGAATGAAGGGGATAACTTGTCTATGAACATGCCCCTCAAGAAGGAAGCGATCTACGAATTCAAAGCGATCTACGAGAAGAAGTACGGCCGTAAGATCTCCGACGAAGAAGCGGAAGAAATGGCGAAGCGCGTGCTCCGCGTCTTTTCGATACTCTTCCGAACTCCTAGAACTGCGAAAGGACCGGATAGGGTTCGAACCGCGTCCCGCTTGACCGACGCTAAAGGAGACACATACCATACCCGTACATAACGAAATCAACCCCTCCTCCCATGCCCCGCTACATTCTCTACGCCCGCAAATCCTCCGAGTCGGAAGATCGCCAGGTCCTCTCTGTCGACTCCCAGATTCGGGAGTTGCAAGAGGTCGCCCAAGGTCGGGGCCTCGAAGTCGCCTCGGTGCTCTCGGAATCCATGTCCGCGAAGGCACCGGGCCGGGTCGTCTTTGGCAAGATGATGAAGGAGATCGCGAAGTCCCGGGCGGAGGGGATCCTCTGCTGGAAGCTCGACCGGCTCGCCCGGAACCCTGTAGACGGCGGCGCTCTCATCTGGGCGGTCGACAGCGGCAAGCTCCGGGAGATCGTGACCCGAGACAAGAGTTTCTCGAACAAGGGGGACGACAAGTTCTGGATGCAGCTCGAGTTCGGGATGGCGAAGAAGTACGTCGACGACCTCTCGGACAACGTGAAGCGCGGGAACCGAGCAAAGCTCGAACAGGGGTGGGTTCCGGGAATTCCGCCCCTCGGGTACCTGAACGATCGGGCCACGAAGACGATCGTGCCCGACCCGAAGCGCTTTACTCTGGTCCGCCAAATCTGGGACCTCATCCTTGCCCGGCGGTCGCCGGCGGAAGTCCTCGTCATCGCGAACGGCGACTGGAAGTTCCGCACGCGGAAGTACCGACGTTTCGGAGGCTGTCCTCTGGGGCAAAGCACGCTCTACGCCATGCTCTCGAATCCCTTTTACTACGGTCTCATCCTTCGAAACAGGGAGTCCTATCCGGGAGCTCACAAGCCCATGATCCGGAAGGAGGAGTTCGACCGGGTCCAGGAGATTCTCGGCCGCCCGAACCGGAGGACGCCGGAGCGTCACGAGTTCGCCTACACGGGACTTATTCGCTGTGGGGAGTGCGGGGCGTCCGTTACTGCCGAACACAAGAAGAACCGGTTCGGATCCCGGTACGTCTACTACCACTGCACGAAGCGGAAGGTGGGAATGAACTGCTCGCAAGGCTCTGTCGAAGTCCGGGCACTGGAGGACCAGATTGGAGGCTTTCTAGCGAGAATCCAGATTGACAAGGAACTCTGCGAGTGGGCCCTCAATTCTCTTCGATCGCTCGAAGAGGAATCGGAGGAGAAGCGATCTATAGTACGATCCTCCCTGGGTGAGGCGCTCGTGAAGATCAAGGGGGAGGTCGAAGCCCTTCTGGATCTCCGTCTCAAGGGTCTTTTGACAGATGACGAGTATGCTCGGAAGAAACGAGGACTCACCGAGCAACAGCTTGATGCAAGGCGCCGGTTTCTTGATCAGGAGGACGGGGATAGCCGGTGGTTCGAACCCGCGCGGAAGGCACTGATCTTCGCCAATGAGGCCCCGAAACGCTTCGCTTCGGCGAGTGATGAGGAAAAACGGGAAACGGTCGTCGCGCTCGGTTCGAACCCGATCCTGAAAGACAAGACTCTGCGAATCTCAGCGCAAGAACCCTTCCAGTTGATGGAAGGAGGGTCTCGCAGTCTGACTTGGCTCACCAAGCTGGACGGAATACGAACCTACTTTCTCCACAATCCCGACACGATCCCATGGCCGCGTTTTCTAGAGAAATCGGTCGTCGAGTGGGGGCGGAGGTTACGTCGCAGGCGCGTTGCTCCTACAGGGGGGTAATGTACAAGGGAGCAGACATTCACCTCCAAAGGAGGAGAGTCAGACTCCTGAAGCTCCGTTTGGGTATATACTTTTTCACCCCTTGGAGCGATTTCTGGATCCGATATGGAATCGCCTTGACACCACCAAATGGTGGAGTACAATGTCTCCGAAAGGGGGAGTAATGACCAAGAATCAGCGTAACCTATTGTATTTCATAGGATCATACAAACAAAGCCACGGAACCCCTCCCAGCTACAAGGAGATGGTCCAAGGAGTTGGCTTGTCAGACAATAAGTCCCTTCTGGGCGTCATCCGGGCGCTTGAGGCACGAGGCCTGATAGAAAGGGCGTCTACACGAAGGGCCCGCTCCATCCATCTGACAGCCGAGGGGTGGAGAGAGTTCATTGCGTCGAGGACTCCTCAAGACATGTTGTCTGCCGAGCAGAACCACTCCGCTCCGAGTACAAGTTTCCTCCGCTATGTGACGGACGGGGTCTCCCTGCTGACGCCCTCCGCGGATCAGCAGTGGGAACACCCACATTCCTTCTTCGTGGACGGGACAAGTAACCAGTCAGTCGAGGTCGAAACATGAGTCTAGGAATCAACACAACAACGCCGGACGGAATCGTCCTGGCCGCCGACAGCCGTCAATCCTACCGAAACAGGAAGAACATGAGTCGTATCGGCTCAGATTCTGCAAGCAAGATCTTCCAGATTGGAGAGAGGTGCGGAGTGGTGGTCGCAGGACTGGCTTTCCTGCCAGAGGATGGTGTTCCGAAGAACATCAGCCGTTTCGTCGATGGTTTCAGGAAACGCATCGGGAAAGAAGTTGACAAGATCACTATCAGTGAAATTGCGAACCAGCTGGGTGTCTTCTTTGAAGAGAAATACGCGTATAAGGAGAAGCTGAAGGCGATCGAGCACCAGGTTGCCGAAGATCTGAAAAAAAAGGAATGTACCGACATTAGTATGAAACAGGAGGGGGGTGTACTTCGATTCACGTTTAAGGAACCCACCGGCCAGCGAGGTGAGGGCATTGCTCAGGTTGACCAGCTTCAGTTCATCGTCGCTGGCTACAGCCCAGATGACTCCCACCAGTCGTACACAGTTTACGTTCCTGGCAGCGTGAAGGAGAAACGGAATAGTAAGGTACGGGGTTCCGAGTACGGCGCTAGTTGGATCGGCCAGACAGATCTTCTCACTCGGGTGGTTCTTGGATACGATCCTCGGATTAGGAACGTTCCATTCGTCGCCGAGTCCGCCCAGAAAATGGGGGGAGAGGAGGTCACCAAGCAGCTGCGGAGCCTGGAGTATGTTATCCAGTGGGGTACGATGACGCTGCAAGACGCCATTGACTTCAGTACCCTCGCGATCGAGACAACGACGGCGATCCAGAGGTTCTCTGATGGTATTCAGGCTGACCCGGGAGACATGCCGGGTGTGGGAGGGCCCGTGGACATTGCGGTTATAACACCGGAGTTTGGGTTCCAGTGGGTTGCGAGGAAGAATCTGCGTGTCGATGGCCGTGAAATCGACCTAGAAACTCTTGCACGGGAACGAGCCACGGCAAGGAAGGAAGTGGATTATAGACGATCTCGCAAGGGATCGACCGGGGAAGCGGCTAACGTCCGGGCCGGAGCACGAAGATGACCACGATCTTCCTTGCCTACTCGCATAGTGACGAGGACGTACGCAACGAGCTCGAGAAACAGCTGGCGGTACTCAAGCGTAGCGGAGAAATCGCCACATGGCACGATCGGCGGATTCCTCCAGGAGACGACTGGAAAGGCACGATCGATAGGAACCTCGAGACGGCAGACATCGTTCTTTTGCTAGTCAGCGCTGACTTCTTGGCTTCGGACTACTGTTACGATGTCGAGGCGAAGCGAGCGCTCGAGAGGCATGACCGTAAGGAGGCTCGAGTCATCCCCGTGATCCTCCGAGACTGTGATTGGAAGAACTCGCCGCTCGGTCGTCTACAGGCACTTCCAGAGGATGGGCGGCCCGTTGCGAAGTTCCCGGACCGTGATGAGGCACTGCTGGCAGTAGTCGTTGGAATCAGGAAGGTCCTCCCAACTGACGTCGGATCAACTACCCGCCCCCCGGCGGATGACGGGAAGCGTATGAGCAAGGCCAGGATGCAGGATTCTCCACGATCGAGCAATCTGAGAGTGAGACGGCGATTCAGCGACCAGGAGCAAGATACCTTCCTCGAAGAGTCATTC
>JBDRFQ010000014.1:0-3578 GCA_043818685.1 Candidatus Eiseniibacteriota bacterium | reverse complement strand
GCCTGGCTGAACGCCCACTCGAAGAGAACGGACTCCGATGCCAGGCGGTCGATGTTCGGGCTGGTCGTGCGAGAGTAGCCGTAGACCCCGAGGTGGTCCGCGCGTAGCGTCCCGATATCCAGCAGGATGATCGGACCCGGTCCGGAGGGGATGCCGGAGGTCCGGCCGGTTTCGCCGGTCCCGCCCCCCCCTCCGCAGCCGGAAACGAGGAAGAAGGAAAGCGCGAGGAGCGGGATCACAAACAGGGGGTATCGCATCGTTCTTCTCCTTGTCGTCGCGAGCCGACGAGAGCCGATCGCCGCCGGATGGGGGCATCGCCCGCCGCCCGTTCCAAACGCGGAGACCATAGCACGGAAGCGCCTCGATGAGAATCTCGGCCCGGCTCGGAGCGGCAGGAGGGCATCCGCTCCCCGGCGGCCGCCGACCGCCGCATTCGTCCGAGGAGAGCGCCGGCCCGGCGGCCCCGTTCCGGTTCTGCCATGTCTGCTATAATCGTCTTCAGACGAAGTCGACAGCCATCGGCTCCCTCCTGATAAGAACCCGGGCGGCGGGGATCTTCGGCGACGGGCACCGCTCACCGCGAATCGGCGCAGGCCGTCGACCCCGGACCGGTCAAGAAGACGTGCCCGCTTCCTGCCGCGGCCGCGCCGCGCGCGCGGTCCGGCGCGGAGGTCAAGGACCATGATCCTCCCGCTCATCGCTCTTCTTCTCTCTTTCTTCCTATCGGCAGCACCCGCGACCGCCGGTTCGGGATGGTTCCCCGAGGAGTTGATCGCGCACTACCCGACCGCGAAGGCCCCGCGCGCGGACGGGATCGCGGCGGCGGACACCGTGGTTCTCGCAACCACCATCGACTCGGCCGGGGCGCCGCACGTGCTCCGGTCCGCCGACCTCGGAGAGACCTGGACCGACACCGCCTTCGTCCTCCAGGACACGATGAGGACCTCGGCGATCGCCGCCGAGGAGAACGTGGTGGTCGTCGCTTTCTCCGGCCCCCCGCTGTTGGTCTTCTCTTCCCTGGACCACGGGCTCACCTGGCAGGGCCCGGTCACCGTCCACGGCTTCGGAGAGAGGCCCTCTCTCTGCTCGCGAGACGGGGTCTTCTACATGGTCTTCGACGGGCCGGTTCCGGTGGATCGAGAGGGGATCTGGGCGCTGTGCGTCCGCTCGGACGACAACGGAGCCAGCTGGATTCCGCCGTTCGGGTCGATGATCGGACCGGCCGACGCGGTGGAGCCGAACGTGGACATCGCCGCGGGACCCTCGCGTCTCCATGCGGTCTGGGCGGACGGCGCGCCGCCGGCGCCGGAGGAGGTGCACTACTCGCACTCCGACAACGGGGGAAACACGTGGTCGCCTCCGGCCCCGATTTCCGAGCTCGACGAAACGGACTCCCGTTTCCCCTCCGTCGCGACGCGGGAGGAGGACGTTCATGTCGCGTGGCACGACTACATGCCGGGCTACTTCGTGCACCACAGGCGATCGGTGAACGAGGGAACGTCCTGGGAGCCGCTCCGGCTGGTCTGCGAGGGGCGGTTCGCCGACATTCTGGCGGACACGCTCGGGCTCCATCTGATCTGCACCAACTGCGACGGCCTCCCCATGGGTCTCGGCGTCTTCTACCGCCGGTCACCCGACGGCGGAGGTTCCTGGGTCGATTCCGCGCTCGTCGCGCACGACCAGGCGGAGTCGACCCATCCGCACATCGCGTCGGGGGCGGGCGGAAGGCACGCCGTCTTCGAGGACGATCGCGGGGGAGGAATCAATCATCTCTGGTATGCGCGGCACGATCCGATCGCCGTCGGACTTGCGGGCGGCGGCGCGGCGGCGGTGGCCTCCGGCCTCCGGATGCGGATCGGACCGAACCCGTGCGCCGCCGGAACGAGCCTCGAGCTCTTGGGGGGCGCGCCCGGAAGGGCGGTTGTTCGCGTCTTCGACATCCGCGGGCGGCTCGTGGCGACCCTCACCGACGACCGCACGGCGCCCGGCGCGCGCACGCTTCATTGGGACGGGTGCGATCGAACCGGCGAGAGGGTCGCGACCGGGGTCGACCTCGTCCGCGCCGAACGAGGAGGAGAACGATCCTCGGCGCGCGTCTCGGTTCTGAGATAGGCCTTGTTTGGGCGAGCGCGCCCCCCCTAGACTGAAGCCCCGAAGCGGCGGGTCGTTCCGTTCCGACATCACAAGGCGGCGTGATCTCTTGCGACGCAAGATCGTCCTTCTCTTTCTCATCGCCTTCGCCCTGCGCGTCGCCGCCGTGCTGGCGATCCGCGAGTACGAGCGCCCGAACACGTGGGAGTCGGGCCTAGTCGCCGATGCCCTCATCGAGGGAAGGGGATTCGCGCTCGACTGGCGCGCCATGCTGGGAAAGGCGCCCGAGCCGGACGCCGCGTCGACCTGGTGGTCGCCCGCCTACCCCGTTCTTCTCGCCGGCTGCCGGATCGCCGCTCCGCGCGCGCCGTACCTCCTGGCGAGCATCGTGCAGGCGCTCCTCCTCGCCGCGGTCCCCGTTCTTCTGCTTCATATGGGAAGCACTCTTTTCGGTCCGAGAGCCGGCTGGATCGCGGCCGTACTCGCGGGGATTCACCCTCCCCTTCTCGGGTACGCGGCCCTGATCCAAACGGCGGCGCTCGAGATCTTCTCTCTCACGCTCGCGCTCACCCTCGCGACGCGCGTCCTGCGCGAGGCGCCGGTGGGCGGTTCCTCGCCGGTCCGAACGGGGAGCGGCGGCCGCGACGCCTTCTTCGCCGGCCTCTCCCTCGCGGTCGCCTCGCTCACACGGGGCCCCGCGCTCGCGCTTCTCGTTCTCGCGCCGATCGCCTGGCTCGCGGCGGGCGTTTCCGCGAGGCGCGCGCTCGCCCTCGCCGGCCTCCTCCTCCTCGGCGCCTTCCTGCTTGTCGGGCCGTGGGCCGCGAGGAACTACCACGTCCGCGGGAGCTTCGTGCTCATCTCCTCCAAGGGGGGCTGGAACCTCTTCCGAGGGAACAACCCCTCCAACACGCCGGGCGCCCCCTTCGACAACAAGCGGGCGATCCAGCCTTCTTTGCGGGCCGAACTCATGGAGATGAACGAAGTGGAGGGAGACCGCCGTCTTCGCCGTCTCGCTGTCGACTACGTCCGCTCGCATCCGAAGGAGGCTTTCCTCAACGTGCTCGGGCGCGTGAAGTACGTCGTCTGGTTCAACGAAGGGTTCGGCCGGAGGAGCGGCTACTCGAGCGTGCTCCGGAGGCTCACCCGGCCGATCTACATGACCGCCTGGCCCCTTCTCCTCTCGTTCGGGGCGCTCGGGATCGTCCGGACCCGGAAGTCGTGGCGAAGGCTCCTCCTCCACTACGGAACGATCGCGACGATCGCCGGCGTGATCCTCCTCACGTACTTCGAGAACCGGTACCGCGCCCCCCTCGAGCCGATTCTGATCCTCTTCGCGGGGGCCGCTCTCGCCCGGATCGCGGACCTCGCCCTCGCCAAGACGAGAGCGTCCGGCGGCCCGAGGGAGGAAAAGGCGGTGGCTCGGTCCGTCTCGGAGTCCCCCACGGCGGTCATTGCCGGAACGGCCGGCTCGCCTCGGAGGGCCGAAG
>JBDRFQ010000013.1:0-2694 GCA_043818685.1 Candidatus Eiseniibacteriota bacterium | reverse complement strand
CCGGACGAACCGGACATCGGCCTCGCGGGCCCGTTTATAGTAATCCTCCTTGAGGCCGAAGGTGCGGATGTCGCGGTAGATCACCGTGACCTCCCGGGCCGGATCGGCCTCCTTCAGCTTCAGGGCGTTCTTGATCGCCTCCGAGCAGCAGTAGCGGCTGCACCAGGGCCGCTCGGGGATCCGGGAGCCGACGCACTGGATCATGACGACGCTCTTTGCCCCCGCGATCCCGGCATCCTTTTCTGCGATCCGCTTCTCCAGATCCCGCTGGGTCATCACCTGCTCGGAGGCGCCAAGGAGGTACTCGGTAGTCTCGAGCTCGTAGGCCCCCGTCGCGACGATCACGACGCCGTGCTCGAGAATCTCCTCGTCCCCCTTGGCGGCGACCGTCGTCTTGTAGTTGCCGATGAAGCCCTCGATCTTCTTGATCTCCGCCCCGGTGAAGACGCGGATGAGCTGGTTCTTCTCCACCCGTTCGAGGAGATCCGCCAGGTGGCGCTTCGTGTCGAGCCCCTCCAGGGTGTAGGAGAGTTTTCGGTAGTTTCCTCCAAGCTCGGCTTCTTTCTCTATGATGAAAGACGCGAAGCCCTGGTCCGCGAGAGAGAGGGCCGCGGTGATTCCGGCGAGTCCCCCGCCGATGATCAGGACCGCGTGGTTGACGCCGAGTTGGCCGGGCTTCAGGGGCTTGAGGAATTCCGCCTTGGCGATCGCCATCCGGACGAGGTCCTTCGCCTTCTCGGTCGCCGCCTCGGGCTCGTGCATGTGGACCCATGAATTCTGGTCCCGGATGTTGGCCATCTCGAAGAGGTAGCGGTTCAGGCCCGCCTTCTCGCAGTTCTCCTGGAATAGGCCCTCGTGGGTCCGGGGCGAGCAGGAGGCGACGACGACCCGGGAGAGTCTTTGCTCCCGGATTACCTCCCCCATCTTGACGGCCGTATCCTGTGAGCAGGTGAAGAGGTTGTCCGTGGCGAAGACCACGTTGGGCAGGGTCTTGGCGTACTCCACGACCGCGGGGACGTCGACCACCCCGCCGATATTGATCCCGCAGTGGCAGACAAAGACCCCCGTCCGGGGGCCTATGCCCCGGAGGTCGCTCTCCATCGGGAGTTCCTCCGCCGTGGTCAGGGTGCCCCGGCGCGCTGCCAGGAGACCCTCCGCGCAGGCGGCCGCGCCGCTCGCCTCCATGACCGTCTCGGGGATGTCCTTGGGACCGGCGAAGGCGCCGCAGACGAAGACCCCTTCCCGGGAGGTCTGGACCGGATTCTCCCGGAGCGTCTTGCAGAAGCCGTGCTCCTCGAGATCGATGCCGAGGTTCTTCGCCAGGAGGGCCGCTTCCTTCGGAGGCGTCAGGCCGACGGAAAGGACGACCATGTCAAACTCCTCCTCGGCGAGGCTTCCGTCCTCGCGGACGTAGGTGATGATGAGATTATTCGTCTGCTGGAGCTCCTTGATCGTCGAGGGCATGGAACGGATGTAGCGGATGCCGTACTCATCCTTGGCCCGGTTCACGAACCGGTCAAAGTCTTTGCCGTGGGCCCGGATGTCCATGAAGAAGATGGTCGGCTCCAGGGACTTGGCGTGCTCCTTGCCGATGATTGCCTCCTTCGTCGCGTACATGCAGCAGACCGAGGAGCACCAGCTGTTGCCGCAGGAGGTGTCGCGGGACCCCACGCACTGTATGAAGGCGATCTTCTTCGGCTCCTTGCCGTCGGAGATCCGCTGGACATGGCCGAAATAGGGTCCCGACGCGGAGAGGATCCTTTCGAACTGGATGCTCGTCACAACATTCTGGTAGAAACCGTAGCCGTATTCGCCCCGGAGGCGCGGATCGAACACCTCGAAGCCAGGCGCCGCGATGATCGAGCCGACCTCGATCGTCTCCTCGGCAACGGTCATCCCGTGGTCGATCGCCCCGGCGATGCAGGCGTCGACGCACTGGTAGCACTCGGAGCAGATGCCGCAGGCAAGGCAGCGGTTCGCCTCCCGGACGGCCTCCTCCTCGGTCAGTCCCAGCCCCACTTCCCGGAAATCGCCTTTCCGCTCGTTAGGATCGAGGAGCGGATAGCTGACCCGGGGGAGCTTGGCCACCTTCGAGACATCCGCCTTGTCGGCGAGATCCTTCGTCCAGTCCTTGGCTCTCCCCGCCGCGACATCCTCGCCTTTCAGGAATCGATCGATGGAGACGGCCGCTTCCTTCCCGGCGCCGACGGCTTTTACGATCGTGGCCGGACCGGTCACGACGTCCCCCCCGGCGAAGACCCCGGGGACGTTCGTCGCGAAGGTCACCGGATCGACGTCGAAGGTGTTCCATTTGTTGATGGCGATCCCGCTTTCCTTCGGGACGAAGCTCAGATCCGCCGCCTGGCCGATCGCCGGGACGATGCTGTCGCAGGCGATGGTAAATTCCGAACCTTTCACGGGGAGGGGGCGGCGGCGGCCGCTGGCATCGGGCTCGCCCAGCTCCATCCGGATGCACTCGATCCCCGTGACCTTTCCCCCCTCGCCGAGGATGCGGACCGGGGCGACGAGGAATTCCATCTTGACCCCCTCTTCGAGGGCCTCCTCGATCTCCTCGGGCGCCGCCGGCATCTCCGCCCGGGAGCGGCGGTAGAGGATGAAGACCTCCTGCGAGCCCGTCCGGACCGCCGTCCGGACGGCATCCATCGCGACGTTCCCGCCGCCGATGACGGCAAC
>JBDRFQ010000012.1:0-5989 GCA_043818685.1 Candidatus Eiseniibacteriota bacterium | reverse complement strand
ACGAAGAGGAAGAGGAGGAGAAGAAGCGCGCCGACCGCCGCGAAGCCGAGCCGGATCCTGGCGAGGTCCCGCCCCTTCCAGTAGGCGTCGAGCACCTGCACGGCGATCGCCGAGGCGCCGAACGAGAAGAGGAAGAGAATCGTGCTCGGCGCCCGGAAGAACTTCGGCACGAGGTGGTAGATGACCCGGAAGAAGGGAGTTTCCGCGCCGAGCGCGTAGACGAGCGACGCGAGAAGGAGAACGTACCAGAAGAGGAGGTTCCGGTCCCTTCGCAGCCGGAAGAGCCCAGCCAGGACGAGGAGCATCGCGAGGAATCCGGGCGACTCGCAGTTCAGCTTGAACGGGTTCTTTCCCCAGTAGTCGTTGAGGTAGTGGCCGAACTCCGGCACGACGAGGGAGACGGCCTCCTCCCAGTGGATCGACCAGGAGGTGGCGAACTCGTACGTGACTCCCCCCGCCCGCGGGGAGAAGCGGCTCGTGTAGCGGTAGGCGGGGTACGTCTGAATCGCGCCGAGCGCCGCCCCGAGGAGGGCCCCGCCGGCGAAAAGAAGCGCCGCTCTCCGAACACGTTCCTTCTCCCCTCTCCTCCACGCCGAGATCCCCTCCCAGACGAAGCGGAACCCGAACGCGCCGCAGGCGAAGAACGCGAGCTGGAGATGCGCCGTCAGGATGAGAAGCCCCACCGCGAGTGCGAAGAGGAGTCCGTCCTCGAGCCGCGCGCGCCGGATAACCCGGTCCAGGGCGTAAAAGCCGAACGGGAGAAGGGACGCCACGAAGAGCTTCCCGTCGTGTCCCGCGTAGATGAGGGAGACGAGATACGGCGCGAACATGTACGAGACGCCGCCGACCAGGGACGCCGCTCGCGAAACGCCGGACGAGCGGGCGAAGAGGTAGAAGAACCACCCCGCCGCGAACACGTGAACGACCAGCTTGAGGCCGAGCGCTTTGTGGACGGGGAGAACAAACTGGAGGATCGTCGTCGGGTAGAACATGTCGCCGCCGACGAGCCCGTCCACCATCGGGATTCCCCCCATGATGGTCGGATTCCAGAGCGGGAACGAGCCGGTCGACCGCACGAGATCGGCATAGACCTTGCGCGCCGCGTAGCCCATCGGGAGGGTGTCCGACCCGAAGAGCATCTTTCCGGTGAAGAGGAAACCGGCGAAGAGAACCATCGTGAGGAGCGCGTACACCGACGGAGCGGCCCAGTCCCAGCCCCGATCGTCGAGAAGGGCCGCGGCGGCGAGCCCCGCGGGCCGCTTCCCCTCTTCGCGACGCGCCTTCTTCGCCCGTGCGGTCATGCGCGGCTCCTCCCCAGACGCCATCCGATCGCCGCCGAAGCGAGCTCGCCGATCACGATCCAGATGCGGGCGACGAGCGCGAGGAGAACGGGCATCGGCTGGGCGAGATGCATCGACAGGAAGTACGCGAGGGAGGCTTCTCTCACGCCGAGCCCTCCCGGCGCGAAGAGGCTGAGAAAGCCGATCGACCACGCAATCGCCGCGGATCCGGAGAAGAAGAGAATGCGGGCGGGCGCGCCGATCGTCATCTCGGCCTCCACCCCCTCGAGGCGGATTCCCCGGAGGAGGAAGTCGATCCCCGCCCCGTAGAGAAGCCAGGTGGCGGCGTAGGCCGCCGCCGTCGCCGCCAGGCCCCGCCAGGTGAGACCGTAACGGACCGGCTCCCGGCCGAGGACGCGGGCGCCGGCCCGGAGGAGGAAACCGAAGACCGCCGGGTGAACGAGAAGCGCGACGGCGGCGAGGGCGGCCGGAATCAGGAGCAGGTCCTTCCCCGGGTGGGAGGGCCAGACCGGAAGGGAGAGGAGGAACACCCCGCACGCGGCGAGGATCACGAGGAGGATCTCGAGAAGAGTGCTCGCCGACGCCGGAACGAGCCCGAGCCCCGCCTCGCGGCTTAGGTAGAGCCTTCCCATCGCGTACCAGATCTTCCCCGGGACGTACTTCCCCATCTGCGAGAGGAACCAAACGCGGCACGCCTGCCGGAAGGGGAGCCGCTCCCCGAGGGACGCCACGATGCGCGCCCAGATCCACGCGACGAGCGGGAAGTAGACCGCCAGAACCGCGAAGGAGGCGGCGATCCACCAGCCGTTCACGCTCCAGTGATAAACCCCGGCCTCCCGCCAGCTCCTCGCGAGAACCCGCGCGAGAAAGAAGAGGAGCGCCGCCGCGAGCCCCGCGGAGAGGAGAACTCGAACCGCGCGAATCCGACTAGGCCGGTCCATCCTTCCACCACCGGGTAATTGCGTCCGCGATCCGTCCCGAGGCCTTTCCGTCTCCGTACGGATTGTGCCGCCGAGCCATCGCCTCGTACTCTTCCCTCGAGTCGAGGAGACGGCAGGCCTCCTTCACGATTGTCTCACGGCTCGTGCCGACGAGAAGCACCGTCCCCGCCTCCACCGCCTCCGGCCTCTCCGTCTTCTCGCGGATCACGAGGACCGGCTTCCCCAGAGAGGGGGCCTCCTCCTGCACGCCGCCCGAATCGGTGATGAGAAGGGAGCACGCGCTCATCAGGCGCACGAACCGGAGGTAGTCGAGGGGCTCGAGGAGATGGATCCGCGGGCGCCCGCCGAGGAAGGCGCTCGTCGTCTTCCTCACGTTCGGGTTCGGATGGACCGGGTAGACCACCTCGATGTCGCCGTAGCGGTCGACGAGGTCGCGGAGAGCCCGGCAGATCGACTCGAGGGGAGCGCCCCAGTTCTCTCGGCGGTGGCTCGTCACGACGATCCAGCGCCGCGATGGATCCGGTCCCTCCGGAAGCGCCGCGCGCTCCGCCCCCTTCGTCTCGAGAATGCGGAACAGCGCGTCGATGACCGTGTTCCCCGTCACGAAAACCCTCTCGTCCGGCACCGCCTCGGCGAGGAGCGCGCGCCTCGCCCTCTCGGTCGGGGCGAAGTGGAGGTCGGAGAGGGACGAGGCGAGCCTCCGGTTGATCTCCTCGGGGAACGGGTTCCTCTTGTCTTCCGTTCGGAGCCCCGCCTCGACGTGCCCCACCGCGACGTTCAGGTAGTACGCCGACAGCGCCCCGATGAAGGTCGTCGTGGTGTCTCCCTGCACGAGAACGAGGTCCGGTTTCTCGCCGCGGTAGACCCGCTCGAGGCCGGGAAGGAGGCGAGCGGTCGTTTCGAAGAGGGTCTGGTCCGGCCGCATGATGTCGAGGTCGTGATCCGGCTCGATGCCGAAGAGCGCGAGGACCTCGTCCGACATCTCCCGGTGCTGGGCGGTGAGCACGACCAGGACCGCCTCAGGCTCCGGGCGCGCGCGAAGCTCCAGGACGAGGGGCGCCATCTTGATCGCCTCGGGCCTCGTCCCGATCACGACGAGGATCCGCGGTCCCCTACCCCCCATTCCGCCCCTCCAGGAGGCGCCGGTAGAGCGCCTCGTGCCGGTCGACGAAGGCGCGCACGCTCCAACGCTCGACCACCCGTCTTCTCCCCTCCTCGCCGAGCCGCGCGCGCTCCTCTTCCGGGCGCCGGAGGAGAGCGACGACCTTCTCCGCCAGGTCCTCCGGATCCCCGCTCCGAAAGAGGGTCCCGCACGTCTCGTCGATGATCTCGGGAAGGCCTCCCACCCGCGAGGCGGCGACCGGCCGCTCGCACGCCATCGCCTCGAGCGCGGAGAGCGAGGTCGCCTCGACGAGGGAGGGGACGACGACCGCGTCCGCCGCGGACAGGAGCGGCGGGAGATCCCGGTTGGCGACCCCCCCGAGGAAATGCACCGACTCCCCGATCCCGTGCCGCGCCACGCGCTCTTCCAGGTCGCGCCGCTCCGGTCCGATCCCAGCAAGATACAGGTCGCAGGGGATCTTTTCCAGTATCGCGGGGAGGGCGTCGATGAGGAAGCGGACCCCGTTCTTCGCGACGAAGCGGCGCGTGGTCACCAGCACCGCCCGCCCCTCCCGCCTCGGGATCGACGGCGCCGTCGGCCGGAAGAGGTCGGTGTCGATCCCGTTCACGACCTCCTCGATCCGCTTCGAGGGCGCGACCCGGCGCGCGGCCTCGGCGAGCTCTTCGCTCGTGGCGAGCAAAAGGTCGGCCGGCCCGAGGAGGAGGCGAAAGACGGCCCGCCAGTGGGGTTTCTTCACCATCCGAAGGAAGTGAGAGGAGTGGAGGGTCACGACGAGGGGCTTCCGCCGGAGGAGGCGGAGCGGGATCACCGGGGGCACCGCCTGAAACGTATGGGCATGAAGGAGGTCCGCGTCCCAACCGCTCCGGAGGGCGGCGGGGATCGAGAGGAGTGCGTTCACCACCCATCCGGCGAAGTGGCGTCCCGGGATCGGTACGCGCCGGACGGTGAGGTTCTCGCTCCGCTCGAGGGCGGGCGCGTCCGGTTCCGTCCGCGAGGTGACCACGACGACCCGGTGGCCCCGCCCGGCGAGGCCGCCGCACAGGTTGTACACGTGGTTCTCGATCCCCCCGAGACGGGGCGGGTAGTAGATCGACTGGATGAGGAGCTTCACCGGGCGGCCTCCGGCAGAAGCCGGAGCACGTACGTGTCCGGCTCGGGGAGATGGAGGAGCGCCTCGAAGCGGTCTCGGTGCTCGTTGATCGCCGGAATCAGGTAGCGAGGCGTTGTTGCGGAGAGGGGCGCGACCACCACGTAGTCTGCCCCATCTTCGATCATCTTCGAGAAGAGCGCCTCCCGATCCTCCGACCAGAGATAGGCGACCGAACGGCGTCCGGACCAGACGTAGAAGAGCCCCGGCTTCCGGGAGACGAACACGCTCGTCTCCGGTGTGTTCTCGCGCGCCCAGAGCGCGCACGCCTCGTAGTTCCGCCAGGCGGGCGGGTACTCCGCCAAGGGCCTCTCCTTCGCGTTCGCGTACACGTTCGATCCGAGAAGGAGGAGGAGGGCGGCCGCCGCGGCCGGACGGCCCGCCGGGGCGGGGAGCGCCCCGAGAAGCCTCTCCCCCGTCGCGAGCGCGTAGAAGAGAAGGAGGGGAAGCACGGGGAGAAGGAACCGGATGCTCCCCCACACCTCCGGCCACGCCAGGCAGACCGCGAGGTAGAAGGCGGCATAGATCTCGAGGAGGCCCGCGGAACGCCGCCACCGGGAAACGAGCCCGCCGGCGGCCGCGAGAGAGACGATCACCGCCAGCGCGCGCGCCGAGCCCCCTCCCCGCCCCGGGCGCCCGGCGAAGGGAGCCGGAACGATCCCGCGGCCGATCTCATACGCCCCGTACGTCTCGAGGTTCCCGGCGAGCCTCTTGGTCAGGAAGTGGGCCGGATCGAGCGCGCCGGCCCCCGGATTGTAGGGGTCCTTGACGAAGAACTGATTCATGTATGCGCTTCCGCCCCCGGCCCGCTGGTTTCGGATGACCCAGGGAGTCGCGGCCGCCGCGGCGATGAGGAGGAGGAGGAGCGCCGGGCGGGCTCTCCTCCTCGAGAGGAGCGCGACGAAGAGCGCGCCGATGAGGGCGATCCCCGCCGTCCGCGTGAAGTACGCGGCGAGCGCGGCGGCGGCCGCCCCCGCGGGAAAGGACCTCGCGCCCCTCTCCTCCCACCGGAGGTAGAGAACCAGAGCGAGAAGGGTCGAGAAAAGAAAGGGGGTCTCGGAGAGGATCAGCTGCCCGAAGTCGAGGAAGAACGGGTTCGTGGCGTAGAGGAGCGACCCGGCCGCGGCGAGCCCGGGCGAGGCGACTCGGAGGAGAAGCCCGGCGAAGAGAAACGCGGCCGCCGTTCCGAGAAGAACGCCGGCGCTCTTCGGGAGGAGGATCGATCCGGGCGCCGCGCGCTCCAAGAGGGCGAGGAACGCCGGGAAGAGGAAGGGGTACTTCGTGTGCGGAGTCGGGTGCGCCTCGTTGATGTTCGTCATCCCCTCTCCCGCCGCGATCGACCGGCCGAGGATGAGGAACTCCGCGTCGTCCCCGTTCATCGAGAGCTTCGGGTCGAAGCGATAGAGGGCGCCGGCGAGAAAGAGAAGCGCGGCTGCCGCGGGGAGGATACGCCGCAGCCGATCGCGCGAGAGGAGCG
>JBDRFQ010000011.1:0-3646 GCA_043818685.1 Candidatus Eiseniibacteriota bacterium | reverse complement strand
TCTTGCCTACTTCTTCAACGAGAGCGTCGCACGAGCTTCCACAGGGCTTCCCGGACACCGTCATCTCTGCCCGACAACCACCGGATTCCCGCTGAAGCATCTCGAACCCGGCGAACCTCGAACAGGAGAGGGCGTTTTATGGACCCGCCGGAGATTCCGAAAAACGAACCGAGAAACGCGCCCAAAGAGCCATGCGCCGGCTGTCTAGGGAAGAACCACGCGGGTTCCCGGCGCTCGGCGAGGCGCGCGGCCCGAAGCCGGTTCCCTCCTCCACGCAAACTCCCTTGAGCGGGGCCCGGGGAAGGTGTTTCCGCCCCGGGCCCTCGCAATGGCGAAGATCGAAACGAACGGCCGGAAAAAGCGCCAAGGGCGCCACTGACTGGAGAACATGCCGTGAAGTCGAATGATTACCATCGCACATCCGTCTTCCATCTGGCCGCCGGGCTCACGGCCGCGGCGGCCTTCTTTTCCCCCCTTTTCGGATGGGACCAGGTTCACAACCTGGGCCCGGGGGTGAACACGCCCGGCGACGAGCGGGGGCTTCAGAGAACCTATGACGGTAGCCAGCTGCTGTACTCATCCAACTGGACGGGGACTGACTACGAAGTTTTCTGGGCAACTCCGAGCGGGGGATATGAGTGGGATCTGTGCGTCCCCTGCGCGATCCCCGTGCTGAACGCCCCGGGTTACAACGATCTGGCTCCCACCATGAACGAGGCCTACGACATGATCGTCTTCGGATCCAACAGGCCGGGAGGTCAGGGAGGCATGGACCTGTGGGTGAGTCGTCTCGTCGGAGGCGCGTGGGCCGAGCCCGAGAACCTCGGGCTCCCCGTGAACAGCCCTGGCGACGAGGAAATGCCCTACATCTCCCCGGACGGGAGCGCCCTGTACTTCGGATCGAACCGCGCCGGAGGCCTGGGGAATCATGATGTCTGGGTCAGCCACTCGACGGATGGGGGCTACATCTGGTCCGAACCGGAGAACCTAGGACCGCCCGTCAACACCGCATTCAGCGAGAGGGGGCCGTCTCTAAGCCCGGACGGGAGCCTGCTTTTCTTCGGATCGAACCGACCGGGCGGTGCGGGCGGTGTCGATGTCTGGATCTCCGAGAACCTAGGCGGGAGCTGGGGAGATCCGACCAATGCCGGATCGCCGGTCAACACGTCCGCCGACGAGACATGCCCGAGCGGGGATGAAAACGAGCTCTACTTCGGATCGACCAGGCCCGGCGGTTTCGGGGATAAGGACCTCTACGTTGCCGTGATCGAAGCCACGAGGACGGAGGCAACGACGTGGGGGAGGATCAAGAGCACGTTTCGCTAGCGTGAAGTCCTCCGCCGGCGTTGAGCCTGTCCCTCTCCGACAACACCCACTCCCCTGAAGCAGAAGGCGGAGGAGAAGAGTTCCCAGGGCTCTCTCCTCCGTCTGATCAAGACCCACATGAAAGGACGACACTAACGGACCAGGTGCAGCTTTCTCGATCCGCTCTGTTCGCCGGCCGTGATCCGGCAGAAGTAGACGCCGCTCGCGACGGGTTTCGCCCGGTCGTCCGTTCCGTCCCAGCGCACCGAGTGCTCTCTCCCGCCGCCCGCTCCCCGTCGACGAGCGTCCGCACGACGTGGCCGTCGAGGGAGTACACCCGAAGGGCGACATGCTCCCTCTCGGGGAGGGAGAAGGGAATCGTCGTCGACGGGTTGAACGGGTTCGGCCGCGGGGCCCCGACGGCGAGACGAAGGGGAGGAACGGAGCCGGCGACGGAGGTGGATACCTCGTTCGCCTCGTCGAGCAGCCAGTCCTCGGGGTCGAGAACGACCGCGGTCGGGGCGGACCCGACATCGAACGTGAAGCGATTCGTTTCGGCGTCGACCCACCCGACGACGATCGTGTCGCCGCCGCCGGTCTCGATCCGGAAGTCGACCGGCATCGTGTAGATCGGCCCGACGGTCTGCACCTGGCGCGTGTCGATCGTCACGCGGTGCACCCCGGGCGCCGTTTCCTCGGCGCTCCAGCCCCAGTCGAAGACCGGATGCCCGCCCTGGTAGATCCACTCGTCGAAGTACCAATCGAGATCGCCGCCGTAGACCCTCTCACAGGAGGCGACGAAGTCGGGGGTCGTGGCGTCGCCGTACTCGTGGTCGTCCAGGTACGCGTTCAGGCAGGCGAAGAAGAGAGAGTCCCCGACGACGTGCCGCAGCATGTGGAGAACCGTGCCCCCCTTCTCGTAGGAGATCGTCCCCCAAAGGAAGTCCGGGTCGTAGATCGGGTAGGTCAGGTTGTCCGCGTTCTGGAGGTAGGGGCGCATGAGGCTGTTCGTCACGTATGCGTGGTAGCCCGCCTCGCCGTAGCGCCATTCGCGCCAGACCGCCTCGCTGTACGTCGCGAAGCCCTCGGAGAGCCAGACATCCCGCCAGTCGCCGTAGGTGACGCAGTCGCCGAACCACTGGTGCGAGAGCTCGTGGGAGAGAATGTCGTCGTAGAGCGTGTCGCCGGTCATCAGGGAATTGCTGTGAAAGACGCACGTCTGGTGCTCCATGTCTCCGATCGGCGTCGTCACGAAGGAGAACTTGTCCCCCGGATAGGGATACGGCCCGAAGATCTCCTCGAAGGCGTCCATCATGAGGTCGACGTTCCGGAAGGTCCCGTGTGTGAGATGCGACTGGGTGCGGTGGACGTAGTACACGATGCGCGGGTCCGCGCTGTCGGGGATCGCGTCGTACTTGGCGATCGAGACCGCCATGAGGTACGTCGCGATCGGATGGTCCTCGCGCCAGTACCAGGTGTTCGTGCCCGCGACGGAGTCGACCACGACGCTGTCGAGCGCGCCGCTCGCGACGCCGACCTTCGCCAAGGGCGTGGTGATGATGATGTCGCAGGTCGCCTTGTCGCACGGCTGATCAACCCCGGGGAACCACGTCCTCCCCATCGAGGGAGGATCGGTGTAGAGACCGACCCCCATGCTGAAGTCGGTGATCGGCGGGGCCCCGTAGATCCAGAAACCGCCGAATCCCCCGCCCCCTTCGTTCCACGGCGTTCCGCCGTAAACGATCCGCACGACCGCCGTGTCGGTCGCCGTGAGCGGGGTGTCGAAGATGACGAGGAGCGTGTCGCCGTCATGCGTGTAAGCCAGAGGGACCGCCCCGAGGAAGACGCCGGTAACGGCGAGGCTCTTGAGGTCGAGGCGGATCGACCCGAGCCCTTCCTTGTGGCTCGCGACGGTCACGATCGCGTCGCCGGCGAGGGTCCCGCCCGCGTGGTCCGCGTCGATTTCGAGCCTGTAGTGGACGACGTCGAACGAGTCGGGACAGGCGGTCGGTTCGGTCCGGAGGGCCTTGCCCGGCCCGTGCCTCTCGATGAGCCGGGCAGGGAGCCTCGTGACCTCGCCCGGGGTGTCCCCGGCGACGACGCGGTCCTTGGGCCGGAGGTCGGTGAGCTCGGCGGCGATGACCGCGCCGAGTGCGAAAAGAAGAAGCGCGACGGCGAGAACAGCGGCGAGACGCCTCATGGGGAGACTCCTTTCCCGGAGGAAACGACGCTTTCTGTCGAGGGAGCCGTTCTCATTATATCACGTCTCCGCGCGCCGCGTTTCCTCCCGGCGGCTCGGTCCCCCAGGCCCGCCGGGGAGGGAGCAGGCCCCGCCCCGGTC
>JBDRFQ010000010.1:0-8930 GCA_043818685.1 Candidatus Eiseniibacteriota bacterium | reverse complement strand
GGATCGTTCCGAAGCAGAAGAACATCCAATTCCTCGACGCTGATCCTCTTCGACACCGCGCTCTTCCCCTGCAGATCGCGGAGATAGCCCTCCGAGGTCGTGTACTTCTTCTTCGGAACGGTGCGGGCGCGCGCGCGAATGACATCGTCGGGGTCGTAGGCGAGATCACCCACCCCCATGACCCATATCTCATGGCCCATGTTGACCGCCGTCACGCCGAGCCGGCTGGAGGTGTATCCGGTCTCCTCCGTCTTGATATCATTGACAAGCAAGCCGATTTTCACCTTTCCCTCCTCTTGATCAGATCGAGAACGCGTACTCCCCGCCGAAGGCCCTCCAATCTCGACACCGCCTCAGGTTGGTCCAAGTAGCGGGGCCTGAGGGGCGGTTTCCGAAGCACCTCGCGATAGAGGAGCTCCTGGATGATGGGGGCGTCGCCCGCCGCGATTTTGCCGACGAGGAGCGGCTCGATCCCGCCGCCGTTCGCCACGTAGCCGAGCAGCTGGTTCAATCCTCTCAGATAGACAGCGTCTTTGGTGAGTCCTCCTCCGCGATAGACGCGCATGGCGATGGTGAAGGCGGCGTTCTGCCCGTATCCGTAGTCCCGGGCGAGCTTCCGGTAGGTCTCCACGAAGGATGCGCCCTCGATCATGTCGCGGACGATCGCCACGCGCGCGGCGAGAAGACGGAGGCGCGGCCGGCTGAGCCCGCCGACCAAGTACTCGGCCAGAACCGCCAGTCCCTCCTGGAGCGACTCGTACCCGGCCAGACCCGAGTAGAGCTGCCGGAACGGCTGCGCCCGCCCGTTGAAATAGGTTAACACATGAGTACCCACCTCGTGCTGCAGCAGGGCGTCCACGCGCGAGACCGGCACACGGGTCTTTCTCCCGATGAGCAGCGATCCGCGGGAGACCATGAGCCCGGAGACGAGATCCTCGCGGATCTCGACGCCCGCGTCCACCCCCGCCCACATCCGGCGATAGTGGTCGATCTCCCGCCGCGCCCGCTCGGCCATCGCATCTGCGTCCAAGAAGCCCTCGCTCGACTCCTCCCGAGCCCGCGGAGAGATCCGGGAGAGCATCTGTTCGGCCAGATCGTGCAGCGCCTCTCCGACGCGGCCGAAAACCTGGATGCTGCCGTGGAGAAACCGCCTGGTGTTCACATCCGCCAGCATGGTGATCTTGCGGTCGAGCTCGTCCTGTTTCTCCCGAAGGAGCTGGGAGAGGGCGGGGTCCTCAATCCGCTCGATGGGCGCCCGATAGAGACTCCTCTTCAGAACCACCGGATCGATGGGAACAGGGCGGTAGTGGAAGACGGGCGTCCGATCGAAGCCGGACCGGCGGAAATCCAGCCACGCCTGCTCGGAGTTGGTGGGCGTCACCTGAAGGAGAAAATCGAACCGGTCGGAGACCTCCGCGATCTGGCGGTCCACCTCCCAAACCGCCTTGACCACCGCGCGGCGGCCCAAGACGTGGAAGTGGGTGGGAGACTGGGTGGTGCGCGTGCAGGTGAACTTGTAAAGGGTCTGCCGGAGAGAGCGGCTGAGGGAGCGGCGCATCTCGCGCAAGAGGAGCGGATAGAGCGGAGCGCCGCCGGGACCCCGATACACCGGCTCCACCTCCAGGCCGAGGAGAACGCAGCCGAGCTCGCGCGCTCCCTCCGCCCCGAGGAGAGGCTCCATCCTCCTCGGGCAGGGCTTCGCCGCCTGATGGACCGCTACCTCCGCCGACCGCTTCCGAACCCGAACGCGGGAAAGGCCGTCCTCGAAGTGATCCAGCAGGCTGCCGAGCCCCGCTCCCTTCAGAGAGTGGATCCGAAAGCGAGGCCTCGCGCTCTCCGAACCGCCTCCCGGTTCGTCGCGCGAGGGTCCCGACCAGACCTCGACCAGCAAGAATCCTCCGAACTGCCCGACGAGGGTTTCGACCACCCGCCTCACCAGGTGGGCGAGGCCCGCGTGAAGCTTGTGCGCGCCGGAGCAGACGACATAGGACGCCTCCGTGGTCACCAGACGATCGGTCCCCGCGTCGTTTCCGTGAACGGGACGCCTGTACACGATCAGAAACGGGAGCGGGCGGTCGATGTGGAGCCTCCCCCACTCGGGCAGCTTTCTTCGAACCTGTTGGTTCGCGGCGAGACGCCCGCAGACCGCCTCCACGAACCTGCCGGTCACCGCATCCTGCCTCGCGTGGCGTTTGGTGATCAAAGGCGTCCGAGCTCCTCGAGGATCCCCGGAACGGCCGATGCGAGAGCGTCGCGCACCGCCTCGACGATTCTCGGGTCCGTCTCTCCGGCCCATTCATCCATAAAGAACTTTTTCCATTCGATCGCCACGACACAGGCGGATTGCGGGAAGGTCTCGCAGGCCCAGCGCGAGAAGCGGCCTCCCCGGAACTTGACGTTCTCGCGGACGTCCAGCCCTCCCCCCGGAAACGGAAAGGCCCGAAGATCGGCGATCAAGCGGTCCACCACCGGCGACCAGAACGGCCGATCGAGCGGGCCGGTTCCGATGTTCACCTGGGGGTTCTCGCTCTCGTCCGCGGCGGGGGCGCCGGGCCCCGATCGCCGGTGGTTGTAGCTGTGAAGATCGAGAACGACGAAACGGCCGTGCCGTTCCTGGAAGCGGCGGAAGAGACGGTCCATGGCTTCGTAGAAATCGTCGTACTCCTTCAGGGACCGTTCGATCAGCTCGGGCGGCGGCGTTTCTTTCCAGACCCGCAGCCCCCAGGCGTCTTCCGGATGGACATACACCGCTCTCTCTCTCGGGCGGTTCAGGTCCACCTCGAAGCGCGACCGGAGCCCGACGACTCGCGTCGGAGCCGCCTTCGTCCACAGCGACGTGTGCGGGTCCTCCTCGCGCAGGCGGTCCGCCGCACCCAGGGCGAGCAGCCCTTCCACTTCAGCCCGCACGGCATGACCGTCATGGATCGCGGCGGCGACGAGAGGACCTTCTCCCTCTTCCACTCTCCAGATTCGCTCGGACATGATCCTCAGTCCCCCCGCATGCGTGATTCTATTCCGGCGGGGCGCGGTCGGCCACCGAAACCCCGCGCACCTTGCCCCGGATCTTTGCAGCAGTGGGGAAGAGAGGGTATCGATCGTCGTGATTCCGCGGTCTCCGGCCGAGCGAGGGAAGGGCTCCCCCCCTTTCCCCGCGGGAAGGACCGATGTTGAAGGACGATTCCGACGGCCGCCGTTTGATCGGCCTGCTCGGGGCGACCGGCGTCGGTGTGGGCGCCATCGTTGGAGGCGGCGTTCTCGCCCTGGCCGGCGTGGCCTTCGCAGCCACCGGCCTCTACACCCTGAGCCTGATTCGGAAGGGGCCGGGAGGAGGGCAGGCGGCCAACCTGGGGAAAGTGATCTCCTTCGGCGTTCTCATCGCGGGCGGGCTGTGGGCGCTTCTCAAACACCCCCCGGGCTCCATCAAGGAGAACCTGGTTCCCTTCTTCCCCGCCGGCTCTCTCGGGCTTCTCAAAGCGATGGGCTTCACCTTCATCGCTCTCCAGGGGTTCGACCTGATCGCGGCGGGCGCGGGGGAGATCCGCAATCCCAGCCGCAACATCCCCCGGGCGATGTTCCTCTCTCTCGCCGCCGCGCTCGCCATCCTCGCGAGCGCCTTCACCATGAGCACCGTCGTCCTCGTCGTGCGGGACGTGGCCTCCGCCGGCGCCGCCGCCAGCCTCATCTTCCTGATCTCCTTCGCCCTCACGCATTGGACGAGCATCCTGGCGCGGCGGCGAGCGCCCTCGCACCTCCTCTCGTCGGACGCGTGCTTCTTCTCTCGGTCGTGACGCCGCGCGAAAGCTCCGATGCGGAGGAGATCCCCCGGTACCTCGGCGCCATCCAGGCGCTCCTCGGCAACGCGCTGCGCGCCTCCTTCGCGGCCGGCATCCACCCGGAGATCCTCACGACCATCGCCGCCGAGCCGTGGCCGGAGATCATCCGCGTGTCCCGGGCGTACCGATGCGAGAGCCTCCTCCTCGGCCTCAGCAACCTGTCCGAGAAGACGGTGGGAAAGCACTTGGAGGAGCTGATGAGCTCCGTTCATTGCGATGTGGCCGTTCTTCGCGCCCTTCCCGGGTGGGAGCTCAGGAGGGTGAGAAAGGTCCTGGTCCCGGTTGCCGGCCGCGGCGGGCACGACATGCTGAGGGCCCGTCTTCTCGGCAACCTCTTCCGAACGGGCCCCCGGGAGATCACCCTGCTCCACGTCTTCCCCGAAGGGACCCCCGCGGTGACGCGGGAAAGGGCGCGGCGGGACCTCGCCCGCCTTGCCGAGGACGAGATTCCCGGGCCCTGCGAGCTGGAGATGATCGAGAGCGGCGATGTCGCGAAGGAAGTGGCCGCGAGGGCCGCGGATCACGACCTTGTCGTTCTCGGCCTGCAGCGGCTCGGGCGCCGCCGAAAGGTGTTCGGGGACGCGGCGCTCCGCATCGCCCGGACGACCGACTGCGGGATCATCATGACCAGCCGGCGCGGCTAGACAACGGAAGGCCGGGCGTTCGATCGAGAAACGCAGAGGCGCTGGACGCGGGTTTCCGATCGGAATAGGATGGTCGAACGCGCGGAGGCGGTTGCCTCCCGGGAGTCCCTCGAATGGAAAAGAAGCTGGGGACCTTTCTCGGCGTCTACACGCCCACGATCCTCACCATACTCGGGGTGATTCTCTACCTCAGGCTCGGCTGGCTCACCGGTCACCTGGGGCTGCAGAGGATCGTGCTGGCCGTTCTCCTGGCCAACGGGATCACCCTGATCACGGCGCTCTCCTTCTCGGCCGTCGCCACGAACACGCAGGTCGGCGTGGGGGGTGCTTACTACATCATCTCCCGGAGCCTGGGGATCGAGATCGGCGGGGCGATCGGCCTCCCCCTCTTTCTCTGCCAGGCGCTCTCCACCACCCTCTACGCGTTCGGCCTCGCCGAATCGCTCCGGTTCGCGTGGGCCGGGGTCCCTCTCCAGGCCGCCACGGTGGTCATTCTCATCGCCGTGGGGGTTCTCTCCGCGACCGGCGCGAGGTACGCGCTGAGAACGCAAGTCCCCCTGATGGCTCTGGTCGGC
The DNA here is from genome assembly GCA_043818685.1 of Candidatus Eiseniibacteriota bacterium. Taxonomy (GTDB): domain Bacteria; phylum Orphanbacterota; class Orphanbacteria; order Orphanbacterales; family Orphanbacteraceae; genus VGIW01. Next base: position 3,878 of record JBDRFQ010000010.1, on the reverse strand, counting down.
CTCTCCCTCTTCGCGCTCACGGTCGGCCTGCTCTCCCGCCAGGGGGGAGGGCCGTTATCCCTCCCCGCGCCGTCGGGAGAGATCCGCTTCTGGCAGGGCTTCGCCATCTTCTTCCCCGCCGTGACCGGGGTGATGGCCGGTCTCGGCCTGTCGGGCGACCTGAAGAACCCGGGAAGGTCTATCCCCCTCGGGTCGATCCTCGCCGTTCTGACCGGCTTCGGGGTCTATCTTTTCATCCCGTTTCTGCTCGCCACGGGAGTGAACGCCGCGGACCTGCGGGAGGACTCCCTGGTCTGGACGCGAGTTGCGCTTCTCGGCCCGTGGCTCGTTCTTCCCGGCCTTTGGGCCGCCATCTTCTCCTCCGCCGTCGGCTCGGCGCTCGGGGCGCCGCGCACGCTGCAGGCGCTCGCCCGGGACGGCCTGGCGCCCGGCTTCTTCGGCAGGATGAACAACGAGCGGCAGGACATCCTGCCCGGCCTCGGGGTCACCCTCGCGATCGGGCTCGCAGCGGTCTTCCTCGGCGATCTGAACACGGTCGCCTCGATCGTCACCATGTTCTTCCTGACGGTGTACGGCACGGCCAACCTCGTGGCCGCTTTCGAGGCCCTCTCGGGCGATCCCTCGTGGCGGCCCAAGATCCGGATCCCGTGGCCGGTGAGCCTGGCCGGGGGGATCGCGTGCATCGTCACGATGTTTCTCATCAGTCCCGTGGCCGGCGCGATCGCCGTGGTGGCGGAGCTGTCGCTCTGGCTCTTTCTCTCCCGGCGGGAACGGGCCGCGCGATGGGGGGACGCCCGAAGAGGCCTCTATGAGAACCTGATTCGCTGGGCGCTCATCCACCTCGCGCGCCGTCCCGTGAGCGCCCGGAACTGGAGACCCCACATTCTCGTCTTCGCGAGCGAGGCGATCCACGAGCTCGATCTCATCCGGTTTGGCAACTGGTTCAGCCAGGGGCGCGGCGTGGTGACCGTCTGCCAGCTGGTGGTGGGCGACCTGTTGCGGGAGGACCTGGATCTGAAGAGCAGGGCCGGCGAGATGCAGGCCGTGTTCGACACCGAAAACCTGGTGGTCTTCGCCGAAGTGGACGTGGTCCGCAACCTCGTCGACGGGATCGTCGACGTGGCCCAGGCGAACGGGATGGCCGGCATCGCGAGCAACACGGTGATGCTCGGATGGCCGAGCGAGAAAGAGCTTCAGGTCCAGTTCCTCCGGGTGATGCGGCGGTTGGAAGCCCTGAACAAATCCCTGGTCATCGGACGCATCATGCCGAAGCACCTCTTTCCCATGGAAGGGGTGAAGCGGACGATCCACGTCTGGTGGGGCGGGCTCCATCGGAACGGAGACCTGATGCTCCTCCTCGCCTACCTCCTGACCCGAAACCCTTCCTGGCGCGGGGCCAAAGTCCAGGTCTTGAGCCTCGCCACGTCCGAGGTGATGAAGGCGCAGATCGAAGAGCATCTCGGCAGGCTGATTCCCCAGATCCGAATCGACGCCGAGCCGATGGTCCTCATGAAACCGAAGGATGTGAGCGTCTCGGATCTGATCCAAGAGCAGAGCGCGAAGGCGGAGGTGGTCTTCCTCGGGCTGGCCACCCCGGAACACGGCGAAGAAGAGGCCTACGCAGACAGGCTCGAGAAGCTGGCCGGGGAGATGCCGGCCGTCTTCTTCGTGAAGAACGCCAGCCTCTTCATCGGAGAGCTCCTCGGGGAGCCGGAGTCGATCGCGGAGAAGAGAGGCCTTCCCGCGGCCCCCGAGGCTCCCCGCCCGGCCGAGGATTCCCCGGCGCGCAAATAGCCCGAAAGACCCGCCGCGGCCTCCGCCGATCGGGTCCCTCCCAGGCCGGAGAACACGGGAGAGGACCGCCCGGTCCGTCTGAACCCGCCCGAACAAGAAACGGCAAAGAACTCCCGACGAGGAACTTACGCACATCCACCGGCACGGCCCGGGGCTCAGGGTCCGACCGGCGCCTGCCGAAAAGAGGAGAAGCCGGGGGGCAGGCCCGCCCGTCGGCCGGTCGGCCCCTTTTCGAGGAGCCGATGCGCGGGCCTCGGGGCGTGGCGGAAAACAGAAGCAGGCGGTGGAATCATGAGCGGGAGAGCGATCGGCAAACAGGGTGGACAGGCGGCCGGCGTAGGAGAACAGCGGAGGAGAGCGCGCGGACTCTCCGGCGAAAGGGGCTCCACCCTGATCTTCCTCGCCATCGTCCTCGGGGCGATTCTCGCCATCGCCGCCCTCACCATCGACATCAGCCTCCTCCTCCTCACGCGGGTGCAGCTCCAGAACGCGGCCGACGCGGCCGCCCTGGCCGGCGCCGCCGACATGGCGCAGTCCGGCGGGAGCCAGTCCGAAGCCCGGGCCGCGGCCATCCGCCTCGCCGCGGCGAACCGCGCCTTCCGGCTCGCGGACGAGACCCAGGGGAACGTGATGGCCGCGGTGACCGTGGCCGAGGATGACGTGACCTTCCCCGAGAGCGGAGTGATCCGGGTCGTCGCGCAGAGGACAGCCCTCAGGGAGAACCCGGTGCGCTCCTATTTCCTCAAGGTGCTCGACCCCGGCTCCAACGCGACGATGGACGTCCGGGCCGCGGCCGCCGCATCGTACCTCGACGTCTGCGGAACGGGGTGCATGATGCCTTGGGCGCCGCCCGACCGCTGGTACGACGCGAACGACAACGGGAAGTACGACCCGCACCCATCCAGCAACCCGGACGAGTACTACGATCCCGACCTGACCGGCTACAAGGCCCCGGGAGACGTCGGGTCCCAGGTCACCCTCAAGTACCGGAAGGCCAACGAGGCCATGTCGAGCGAGTGGTACTACGCCGTGAACTTCCCCGCCGTCAACAAAGGGGATCCGGTGACGGGAGCGGACCGGTACCGCGAGTGGATTCAGGGATGCCCGGATCCTTCGGTGCTCGTGGAGTTGGATGACACCCTCCAGATCGAGCCGGGGAACATGGTCGGACCGAGCCAGCAAGGGGTCACGGCACTCATCGCGACGGATCCGGACGCGCGGTGGGACAACACGTCCGGGCGGGTCGTGGACTCGGACTTCACGAGGAGCCCCCGGATCGTGCCGGTCTCCTTCATGGACCCGACGATCGGCCTCTTCAAGACCGGGGGCAGGAAGAAAATCCAGGTGGCGAAGATCGCCAGCTTCTTCATCGAAAGCATCGCCGGCGGCAACGTCACGGGACGCTTCCTCCGGGTGTCCACGCCGGGGAACTACGTTCCCTGCACCTCGCAGAGCGGGGAGTCGTTCCTCTACAAGGTCCGGCTGACCGACTGACCCCCGCCGGCCCCTCTACATCCACGCCCCCAGGATCGCACCGATCACCGCGAACTCGACGAGATGGTGCAGCCAGTGGATATAGAAGAGCTTCCGCGGACGCCCCTCGAAGATGTCGTTGACGAGCAGCGCCGCTCCGACGAGCCCGATTCCCGCGAGGAGGCCGACGAGCATCCCCCCACCCGGCGTGTTCATGCCGCTCCAATAGACGAAGCGGGCGAGCGCGTAGCTGATGAAGAAGCCGCAGATGAAGGCCCAGAGGATCTTCGAAGGCCCGAAGTCCCTCTGCACCTCTTCCTTCGTCTTGCCGATCGCCTGCATCCACGCGTTCCCGAAGAGGCCGGGCATGTACCAGACCGCGCCGATGACGACGCTCACGATCGCGCCGACGAGAACCGCAAGGTAGTTCATGGAGACGGGTGCCATCGCCAACCTCCTTGGTGCCGCTGGGGACCGCGCGGCGCCCCGGGTAGATTGCTAGAGGAGAAGACGGGCTGTCACGAGGATTCGGTGGTTCCGGCCGAGCGGGGTAAAACGGGGACACGAACCTGATTCCGGCGAGAGCAGCCGCAAATGCTCGGCCGAACCGG
>JBDRFQ010000009.1:0-4324 GCA_043818685.1 Candidatus Eiseniibacteriota bacterium | reverse complement strand
GAACGCCGCTGGAACGGTTCGCCGTCATCGCTCCTTCTCCCGGCCGGGGAGCGCGCCGGCCTCTCGGACTCCGGGCGTCGGCGGCGCCGGCGGGGGCGCCCCGTCGATCGTCGTCGGAACGGATACGCCGCTCCCCGTGCCCCCTCTCGTTCCTCGACGAATCCGGAATCGAGCGCCCCTGCTCGCTCCCGTGGAGCGCTCCGAGGCAGATGTTCGTTGCGGACGCGCAGTCCGCCGCGACGCACACGCCCGTTCCGACCGCCATCGCGCCGAACAGGATGGCCGTCACCGGATGATGGAGCGGGATCGCGATCGTGGAGAGGCCGCCGAAGAAACCGGCCAGCGCGACTCCCGTCACGGTGGGAACCGGCCAGGAGCGGAACCGCACCATCTGCCGTCCTCCTCCGTGCTCTTCGATCGCCGACAAGATCCGGACCGCGCCGAACGCTCCCTCCCTGACCTCCAGATCCCACCGGTCGTGTTCCCCGCCTCGAACGGAATGGGCGCCGCGGCCGCGGATCGCGGCCTCCACCGCCTGGAGCCTGCCGTTCAAGGAGCGCCACTCCTCGCTCCAGAAGCGGGAGACGCGGACTCTGGGGAACGTGAAGCACCGCGACCTCAGCCTGCGCAAAGGGGTCAGGCCCTGCGAGACCCTCCCGGCCAGGCGGACCAGCGGCTGGAGGATCGTCAGGCAGCCGATGAGACAGCGCGACCGGAACGCCCGCACCTTCGACCGGCCGCCGCCTTTCAGGGGGGAATGCCGGCCGGTCTGGAACGCGTGCGCCGCGGGCAGCACGGCCGCGAGGAGAAGAAAAGGAACGGCGGCGAGGAGCGGCTTCCAGGCGAAGCCGAACATCGAGACGACCATGAGAGCGAAGAGCAGCAGGTACGACTCCGGCATGGTGGCGAAATCACGCCAGAACCCGCGTGGTCCCGTGTAGAGCGACTGAAAGAGCCCGGATCCCCAAACGCCGTGATACACGCGCCACCTGCGCAGAAGCCCCGGGAGAATCCCCCCGTTTCCGTAGAGGCGGCCTCCCCAAGGCACGTGGCCGTAGACGTTATACTTCTCCGGCCACTTCACCTCGAGCATCGCTTCCGCGCGGCCGTAGTTCATCTGCTGCTTGAGGTACTTCCACGCCGAATCGCGCCTGTAGTGCCACACCACGGCCCCGTGGCTGAAGCCGAGCTTGTAGCCCTGCCGCTGGAGGCGCCAGCAAAGATCCACATCGTCGCCGGCGACGACGAACCGGGGATCGAACCCCGCGATCTCTTCCAGCGCCGCCTTGCGGAACGCCATGTTGCAGCCGGGGATGTGCTCAGCCTCCTCGTCGGAGACAAGGACATGCGTCGGGCCTCCTGGGGAATGGGAGACGCACTCGGCGACCATCCCGCTCTCCGGGGGGAGGATGTTCGGTCCTCCGACGCCCGCATGGTCGCCCTCGAGAAAGCTCCTCGCGAGGTACTGCAGCCAGTGGGGATCGGGATAGGCGTCGTCGTCGATGAACGCCACGATCTCGCCGCGGGCGTGGGCGATGCCGGTGTTCCGGGCCCGGCTCAGACCGCCGTTCGTCTTTCGGACGACACGGAAGGGGAACTCCCCGAGGATCGCCGGCGTTCCGTCCGTCGATCCGTCGTCGACGGCGATCACCTCGTAGGAGGGGTACTCGAGCCTCATCAAGGACTCGCAGCACCTGCGGATCGTCTTCTCGCCGTTGTGCGTGCACACGACGACGGAAACAGCCGGCCACTGCGTATCGGGGGGGAACGGAATCTCGGAAAAGACGCGGCGGACCGCGTTCAGGGACGGCTTGGGATTATGCTCCCGATCGGTGAGACCGAAGTCCCAATCTTCGATGTCCTGTCCGCCCCGGTGCCACTCGTCGGTCCATGAGAAGACGAACACGCCGGCGCATCCCGCCGCGAAGGCGGCGCGCGCCTGCCACTCGATCGCCTCCGCCTGCTTCTCCTCGCCGTTCCGGCGGCTGTCGAGGCCGATCTCCGCCATCAGGAGGGGCCGTTCCCCCGCGATGTTCTGGAGACGGGAAAGATAGGAACCGAAAGCGCCGGGCGATTCCAGGTAGACATTGAAAGTAAAGAGATCAAGGAAAGGGAGCTGGAGGTACTCGGTGGTCGGGTAGTTCACGTACGTGACCAACGCTCCCGGATCCTCCTCCTTGGCCGTCTCGTGGAGGGATTTCAGGAACCGCTCAACGCGCCGCCGTCCGTACCAGCGCACGATCGGGGCGGGGATCTCGTTGCCGATCGTGAAGCCGAAGAGCGCGGGGTGAGCGGCGCACGAGCGGACCGCGGCGCGAACGCGGTCCCTGATACTCTTCATTCGATCGCGGTCCTCGAGAAAGGCGACATGATCCTCCCAAGAGAGACCCGCGAGGACGCGGAGCCCGTGCTTCCGGGCGAGATCGAGCAGCCAGAGGGGGGGCGTGGTGTAGGTGCGGACCGTGTTGACCCCGACCGCCGCCATCCGCGCGAAGTCACGGTCCGCGGCGCGGAAGTCGTACTCGTCTCCGTTCGTGCCGCGCGGGCGGAAGGGGCCGTACGTGACGCCCCGGACGAGGAGCTTCTCTTCGCCCGCATAGATGAACTTGCCCCTGGCCGAGGGGCGCGGCGCCTCCGTCTCGAGGGGCGGGGCAGCGGGGGGGCCGGAAGGAATCGGCGGCCCGCAGCTCGAGGCGCCGCTCCCTTCCGTCGTTCGGGGCACGATGACGCGTTCCGGGTCCTGCATCACGGAGAATGACGCCTCGCTTGGCTGCAGGGACCCGGCACGGGATTCCAGGGGGGTGGAGAAAGACCACGCCGGGGTCCCGATTTCAATGGGCGACAGGAAATATACCGGCCGGCCACCGGTCCGGAAGCGGGCCGTGCCCTTCGCTCAAGGGAGAACCAATGTCTCTCTTCCCGCGGTCCTACGACCGCACGAGCATGCGGGCATTCAAGAAGGGACTCACGAGATCCGATCGCCCTAGAGGATCCTCGCCTGCCTGACCCAAGGTGACAAAAGTTTACCACAGTGAACTGCGTGTGGCAAGAGGCAAGGCACCCCTCCTTCCGGGCCCTGCGGGGTCCCGGAAACCGGCCGGCCGCGATCGGCCCCTGCGGGACGGGGAGACGGTGGTCGAACTCGCTAACTGGCAATGGGTTAGCTCGCCCCGTCCTCCCCGGGATCGAATCAACGAGCGCGGCTCGCGATGCGAGCGGGACGGCCTCGGAAGGACCCCGCGCCTCCCTCGATCACCCGATCCCGAATCGCCCGCGCGACCACCTCGTTGCCGTTCAGCGCGAGGTGTCCGTCGACAAACGCGATCGTCCTCGGATCGTGGGCGGAGAGAACCTCGAAGAGACCGAGGACCTGTCGTTCGAGACCCCGAACCCGAAGGTGAAGGAGTCCCCCACCGTCGCGATCCGCACGACGGACGCCGGGCGGCGCGGATCGATCTCCTCCCCGCGCATGCCGTGGCTGTTCGTGCGGATCTCGGCGCCGAGCCAGCCCCCTTCGGCTCCGGGGGCGAGCTCGTAGAGGAGGCCCGGGGTCTCCGACGGGCGGTGGAGAAGACAGCCGGTCATCAAGGCGTTCTCGGGAGAGACCGGAGCGCGAAAGGTCACCGGGCGAGCGGAGCGGAGGTAGATCTCCCCTCCGGCGAACGCGACCGCGATCGAGAGGAGGGCGGCGGAACACCACGCCGGCCACGGCGGGAAACGTGGAGCGGACACGGGCACTCCCTCTCCCTGCTTCGCGGAAGAGGAGCTCGCCCTCACGATCGGCGAACGAACCGGGTCGTGCGGAGACGAGAAGAAAGGGGGCGCTCGGCCCGGAGCCGGACCGGAACCTCGAGCTTCTCCCCGCTTGTGCTGAGCCTTAGATACGCATGAATGATACAGGAAACAACAGGGCGTTTCAACCGGCGGGATGGAACGGGCCGGGAGGGGCCGCGTGTCGCGCGGCCGGGCGCACGGGCCGGTCAGGCCGGTGACGAACGGCGGCTCGTGTGATACGATCCGCGGCGAAAGGCGGGGCCGGCCGGCCCCCTCCGGCTTTCTGCCCATATGATGGTGTCAAGACTCCCTCGCGGATACGAAGAGGAGCGCCTTCTGAAAGAGCGCGACGGCGTGCGCGTTGTCGTCGCGCGCTCGGCGCGGGGGAGCGCGCCCGTCGCCGTGAAGATCGTCAGCCCCGAGAACCCCGAGAGGATCCGAAACCTCTTCCTCGACGACATCCGCCTTCGGACCGAGCTCGCGCACCGGGGGATCAGCCCGGTCCTCGAGTCGGGGCGCCTTCCGGACGGCTCGCTCTACGCGGTCTCTC
>JBDRFQ010000008.1:0-3818 GCA_043818685.1 Candidatus Eiseniibacteriota bacterium | reverse complement strand
GAAGAACATCGCCCCGCAGTGGTCGCCGGACGGGAAGGAGCTCCTCTTCGTCTCCGACCGCGACGGCGCCTCCAATCTCTATTCCATGGAGCTCGAGACGAACCGGGTCTTCCGGCTGACGAACGTGATCACGGGAATCACGGGGATCATCCCGAGCGCGCCTCCGATCAGCTGGTCCCGGAACGGGGAGGTTCTCGTCTTCTCATCGTTCTCGCGCGGGGCGTGGAATCTCTATGTTCTGAACGACCCGCTCAGGCTCAAGGTGGTTCCGGTTCCGGGAGACGCCCCCGAGGCGCCCTCCCCGGCCGTGATCGCTGGGCTCTCCGAGGCGGCGGCCGGAGGAGAAGAGGAGCCGGTCCTGCTCGCCGCTTCCGCGGCTCGAGAGGCCTCCCTCTTTCCCGAAGAGAAGGCGGCGGACGAGCCCGCGGTGGCACCGGCGCCCGCACCCCCGGCCGACAAGGGCGAGTACAACCTCTTCGATCTTCGCGCGGTCTTTCCCGAGGGGGAGGCGCCGGAGGCGGAACGTCTCGAGGAGAGGGCCGGCGGCGAGGACGGGATCGACGCCCTCCCGGACACTTCGGGGTTCGAACACAAACGGTACAAGCTTCGGTTCACCCAGGACTTCGTGTTCGGCGGGGCCGGTTTCGCGTCGAACGTTGGGTTCCTCGGGCAGAGCGCGATCTCGTTCAGCGACATCCTCGGCAACCACACGATCAGCTTCGCCGCCGGGATCTACGGGTCGCTCTCGGACGCGGACCTGTACCTCTCCTATGTGAACCTGACCCGTCGGCTGAACTACGGAGTCGCGCTCTACCAGTACCGGAACGACTACTACATCTACACGGCGGAGACGAGCCCGGAGTTTCAGAGCCAGATCTACCGGGGGGTCCAGCTCATGGCGAGCCGTCCCTTCTCCAAGTTCTCGCGCTTCGAATTCGGCATCCGAGGAGAGTCGATCACGAGCTCGGTCTTCGAGGAGTCGTTCTACGGATACAGGGAGGTGCGCGGGGAGCCGCAGTACTTCGCGGAGCCGTTCCTCGCGCTCGTCCACGACAACGTGCTCTACGGGTACACCGGGCCGATCAACGGGAGCCGGTCGAGAATCTCCGTCGAGCACGCGCTCGGCGACCTGACCTTCGGGACGGGGATCATCGACTACCGGAAGTACCTGAACATCCGCCACCGGTTCACGTTCGCGGGGCGCGTCATCGCGGGGGCGAGCGTGGGGCGCGACCTCCAGTACTTCCGCGTCGGCGGCCCCTACACGTTCCGCGGGATTGACTACGGGGATCTCCGCGCCACCCGCGTCGGGCTCGTGAACCTCGAGTTCCGCTACCCGCTCATCGAACAGGTCCGCTTCGGGTGGCCCCTTCCACTCGACCTCCGCGGGATCAACGGCGTCTTCTTCCTCGACGGGGCGGCGGGGTGGTACGGGGACGGAAAGAAGATGGCGCCGATGCAGCTCGTGGAGGCGGAGCCGATCACCGGGCGCGTGGAGGAGGTGTACGGGTTCGCCTACGGCGTCGGCGCCCGGGTCAACCTCGGGTTCTTCGTGCTCCGCTGGGATTGGGGGCAGCTCACCGACTTCCGCCGCAACCTCGGCCCGCCGATCTCCTTTTTCACGCTCGCCGCGGATTTCTAGCCCCACAACGAATGCGTTTCGGCCGCGACGCGGTCGGCAGAATCCGCACCCTCTTGCTTTCCGCTTGATGCCCCGGAGCGGGGAGAGGGGGTGCCGGCTTCGGACACGTCGTGCGCGCCGCGTGGGGATGGCCGTTCGGCAGGGGGCTGCGAGAGGAGGTGCGCCCGACAACTCGGCGGGCGACCCCCTCTCCCCGCCCCGGAGCGGGGACGGCGGAGAAGCTCAGAGCGAGCGGCCTGGAAGCGCGAGGAGGTCGGTCGCGAGAAACGGTTCCTGTATGAAGTAAGGCTCGCCGTAGGGGACCTGGACAAGGGCGCCGTAGGCCCGGTTCCGGAACGCCACCTGCTCGAGGAGATCGTCCGCCCCGTTCGCGAGGATGTCCCCCGCCTCGAACGCTCCCTCGAACTGCGACGCGTAAGCGCGAAGGGCGCGGATCTTCGTTTCGAAAGCCGGCGTGACGTCGACGACGAGGCGGACCGGCGCGTCGAGGAACGAGACCGCCTCGAGGATCTTGCGCGGGCGGTGCGGCTTCGTTTCAGAGAGGACCTTCGAGAGGCCCGCGGTGTAGGCCGCCTCCCGCGCGAGCAGGGACGCGGCGTGGTGGTCGGGGTTCCTTCCCCCCGCATGGTGGATGAGGAGGACCTCCGGCCGGCGGGCGCGAATCCTCTCCGCGATTATGAGGCGGTTTTCGACGCTCCGCTCGATCCGCGCGTCGGGGAGCCCGAGGTTCTCGCGCGAGACGAGCCCGAGGATCGCCGCCGCCTCCTCCGCCTCCCGCGCCCTGGCCGCGGCGTCCCCCCGCGTCCCCGCCTCCCCGGCGGTGAGGTCGAGGACCCCGGCCCGGCGCCCCTCCGAGGCGGCGCGCGCGAGCGTTCCTCCCATGAGAAGCTCCGCGTCGTCCCGGTGCGCCGCGATCGCCAGAATGTGAAGGGGATCGCCCATCGTCCGTCTCCGGAGGGGAAGGTACCCGCGCCCGCTGCGCGCCGTCAAGCGGGCATCCGGATTGGGAGAGGGGGCGCCGGTTTGGTATGTTCAGGGCGTGCCCCGGCACGTGCGCGTCCCGGAGAGGGCGCGGGAGGAGCAACCGTGAGCGACGGTCGCGTTCGCGCTTCCATCGTCATTCGGGGAGCGGTCCAGGGGGTCGGCTTCCGGCCGTTCGTCTTTCGCCTGGCGACCTCGCTCGGGCTCGCCGGATCGGTGAAGAACTCCTCCTCCGGCGTCCTCATCGAGGCGGAGGGAGAAGAAGCGCGGATCGGCGAGCTTCTCCTCCGCCTCGAGCGGGAGAAGCCGCCCCTCGCGTTCATCCAGAGCCTCGAGAGCCGCCTCCTTGATCCGGCCGGGCTTCTCGCTCCCTTCGCGATCCTCCCGAGCGACGAGACGGGGGAGAAGAGCGCGTTCGTCCTCCCCGACGTGGCGACCTGCCCGGACTGCCTCTCGGAGGTCTTCGACCCGAGCGACCGGCGGCATCTCTACCCGTTCACGAACTGCACGAACTGCGGGCCGCGCTTCACGATCATCGAGGCGCTCCCGTACGACCGCTCGCGCACGACGATGCGCCGCTTCCCGATGTGCGCGCCCTGCCGCGAGGAGTACGAGAACCCGCGCGACCGCCGGTTTCACGCCGAGCCGGTCGCGTGCCCCGCGTGCGGGCCCCGGCTCGCGCTCTGGGATCCGAGGGGGGCTGTTCTCTCGAGCGAGCACGAGGCGCTCCTCGCCGCCGCCGCCTCGATCCGCGGCGGGCTCGTCGTCGCCCTGAAGGGGCTCGGCGGGTTTCACCTCGTCGTCGACGCGAGGAACGAAGAGGCGGTCCGGCGCCTCCGCGAGAGGAAGAGGCGCGAGGAGAAGCCGCTCGCGCTGATGGTCCCCACGATCGAGAGCGCGCGCGAGGCGTGCGCGGTTTCCGATCTGGAGGAGAGGCTTCTCCGCTCGCCCGAGTCGCCGATCGTGCTTCTCAGGCGGAAGGAGACGGGCGAGGCCGCCCCCTCCGTCGCGCCTCGGAATCCGTATCTCGGGCTGATGCTCCCCTACACCCCCCTGCATCACCTCCTTCTGCACGTGCTCGGCTTCCCCGTCGTCGCGACGAGCGGCAACCTCTCCGACGAGCCGATCTGCACCGACGAGAGGGAGGCCCTCGCGAGGCTGGGCGGCATCGCCGACCTCTTCCTCGTCCACGACC
>JBDRFQ010000007.1:0-5838 GCA_043818685.1 Candidatus Eiseniibacteriota bacterium | reverse complement strand
CCTGCTCCTCACGCCCCTCAAGCTCCTCATGCCCGTTCCGCTGAAGATCGTCGTGGACAGCGTGATCGGCGAGCGGCCGGCTCCCCGCTGGGTCGAGGCGATCTTCCCCGACTCCCTGACCGGGTCACAGGGGGGCCTCCTCGTCCTTGCCGTCGTTCTGCTCGTGGGCGTCACGCTCCTCATCTACGCGCAATCCCTCGGGCTCTGGCTCGGCCAAACCTACACCGGTCAGAAGCTCGTTCTCCGCTTCCGCGCCAAGCTCTTTCGTCACGTGCAGCGGCTGTCGCTTTCCTATCACGACGAGAAGGGGACAACCGACTCCACCTACCGCATTCAATACGACGCCCCGGCGATCCAGTGGGTCGCGCTGGACGGCGTGATTCCTCTCGTTACGTCGAGCGTGATGATCGTCTCCATGATCGGCGTGATCGCCGCTCTGGACCGCACCCTCGCGGTCATCTCCGTCGCCGTCGTCCCCGTTCTTCTCGCGCTGACGAGAGTCTGCGGGCGCCGCATGCGCGACCAGTGGTCGAACGTGAAGAAGACCGAGAGCTCGGCGATGTCGGTGCTCCAGGAGACTCTGAGCTCTCTTCGCGTGGTCAAGGCGTTCGGGCAGGAGGACCGGCAGCACGCGCAGTTCATGGATCGGTCGACCCGCAGCATCCGCGGGCAGATGCGGGTCGCGTTCACGAAGGGCGGCTTCGACCTCCTCGTGGGCGCCGTTCTCGCGTTCGGAACGGCCGTCGTTCTCTTTCTCGGGGTGAAGCACGTCCAGGCCTCGACTCTGAGCCTCGGGAATCTGATCATCATCATGACCTATCTCGGCCAGCTCTACGGGCCGCTGGAGACGATCACCTACAAGATGGCGGATCTGCAGTCGGGGCTGGCGAGCGCCGAGCGGGCGCTCTCGTTGCTGCGCGAGGCGCCGGAGGTCGTCGAGCGGCCGAATCCCGTCCCCGTCCGGCGCGCTGCGGGGCGCATCCGTTTCGAGAACATGTCCTTCGGCTACGATCCCCGCGCGCCCGTCCTGCGAGAGGTGAACGCCCGGATCCCCGCGGGGACGCGGGTCGGCATCATCGGGAAGACCGGCGCGGGCAAGAGCACGCTCCTCAGCCTCCTCATGCGTTTCTTCGATCCGACCGAGGGGCGGATCCTCCTCGATGAAACCGACCTCCGCGACTACGAGCTCGCGGGGCTCCGCAATCAGTTCTCTCTGGTGCTACAAGATCCGGTGCTCTTCTCCGCCACGCTGGCCGAGAACATCGCCTACGCCCGGCCGGAAGCCGATCCGTCCGATGTGATCGAAGCGGCGAGGGCCGCCAACGCGCACGACTTCATCGTCCGCCTGCCGGACGGATACGACACTCAGGTCGGAGAGCGGGGAATGAAGCTCTCGGGCGGAGAGCGCCAGCGGATCTCCCTGGCGCGCGCCTTCCTGAAGGACGCCCCCATCCTCATCCTGGATGAGCCGACGAGCTCGGTGGATGTGGAGACGGAGTCCGTGATCCTGGATGCGACGATGCGCCTCCTCGAGGGGAGGACGAGCATCATGATCACGCACCGCCCGGGTTCGCTGGCGGACTGCGACCTGCTGTTGAAGATCGAGAACGGTCGTGTTCACGGGGCGCCGCTGAAGATCGCGAGGGCGGAGCGGCCGGCCCGGAGTGCTTCCTAGTAAGAGGGAGGAGGGAGCGCGGGAGGCCATGAAGCCGCTGCGTCTTGTTGTTCTCGGTACCCTTGCGAACGACGCCTACGCGGGGATGGCGTGGATGACCATGCAGATCGCCGCCGGCCTCCGCCGTCTGGGTCACGATGTCTGCTACTTCGAGACGACCTCGACCTGGCCCTACGATCCCGTTCGCCGGCAGCGCGTCTGCGATTCGGACTACGCGGTCCCTTATCTCGCGCGGGTCGCTCACGGCTTCGGCCTCGGCGACCGATGGGCCTATCGGCGGAGCTACCTGGACAAGGAGTGGTTCGGCCTCGGCCGCCGCGAGGCGGAAGACCGGCTCGCTCGCGCGGACGCCGTGTTCAACATCGCCGGCGCCACGCTTCTCGAGGAGGAGGGGCTCAAGGCCGGACGCCTCGTCTACTTCGGCACCGATCCGGTTTACCACGAAATCACCTACGCCAACGGGGATGAGCACACCCGCACGATCATCGACGAACACGACGACGTCGTGACCTACGGCGAGAACATCGGCACGTCCGTCTGCCCGATCCCGCCCTTGCCTCGCATGAGAGCGAGAACGCGCCAGCCGGTCCTGCTCGATCTGTGGGAGGACGGGGAGGTGACCATCGACCGCTTCACCACGGTCGGCAACTGGAAGCAGGACGGGCGCGATGTCGAGTTCGGCTCGGAGATCTACTACTGGAGCAAGCACAGGGAGTTCGAGAGGTTCATCGACGTTCCGAAGCGGATCGGCCGGCCGATCGAGTTCGCCACGAATCTGGCCGACCCGAGGACGCGGGTGCTCGAAGAGGAAGAAGCGGACGCGGTCCCCGCTTGGGGTCTGGGACCGAAAGAGCGGGATCTCCTCGAGTCGAACGGCTGGATGCTCGTGAACGCGTGCGCGTTCACGACCGATCCGTGGCCCTACCGGGACTACGTGCGCGGCTCGCGGGGCGAGTTCACGATCGCCCGCGACCTGAACGTCCGGCTTCGGAGCGGCTGGTTCAGCGAGCGGAGCGCGTGCTATCTCGCGGCCGGGCGGCCGGTGATCACGCAGGACACCGGCTTCGGAACGGTCCTTCCCGTCGGCGAGGGGCTTTTCTCCTTCAACACGATCGACGAGGTTCTGGCCGCGTTCGAGGCGGTCAACTCCGACTACGCGAGGCACGGCCGGGCGGCCCGAGCGATCGCGGAGGAGTACTTTCGGGCCGAGACCGTCCTTGCCGGGCTTCTGGCCGACCTGGGGTTCTGATCGATGAGCGGGACGAGGACACTGATCGTCAACGCCGACGACATGGGTCAGAGCGCGGGGGTGAACCGCGGGATCATCGCCGCCCATGAAAAGGGGATCGTGCGGAGCGCCAGCCTGATGGTGCGGGGAGCCGCCGCCGGGGAGGCGGCCGCGTACGCCGCGGCGAACGGCGGGCTCGATCTGGGCCTCCACTTCGATCTGGGGGAGTGGGCCTTCCGCGGGGGAACCTGGCAGCCGGTCTACGAGGTGGTCGATCCGGAGGACCGGGCCCTGGTCGCGGAAGATCTGATCCGCCAGATCGAGGCCTTTCGAGACCTGACCGGAACGAACCCGACGCATCTCGACTCGCACCAGCACGTTCATCTCCGGGAGCCGCTCCGCCCTCTCTTTCAGGAGATCGCCGATCGGCTCGAGGTGCCCCTCCGCCGGCTCCATCCTCTTGTTCACTACTGCGGCGACTTCTACGGGCAGACCGAGGAGGGTCTCCCGCTCTCCGAGCGCCTGACCGTGGACGCGCTGGTCCGGATCCTCTCCTCCCTCCCCCCCGGCGTCACCGAGCTGGTCTGCCATCCGGGCGAGGGGAACGACGTGAGCTCCGCCTACGGGACGGAGCGCGCCGTGGAGCTCGGGGTGCTGTGCGATCCGCGGGTTCGCACGGCGATCGGCGAGATGAAGATCGAGGTCTCCTCGTTCCGCGGAATCCTCGATCGACTTCGGGGGGCCGAGCGATGAAGGTCCTCGTGGCCGGTTGGTTCAGCTTCGAAGAGATGGGGGCGACCGCGGGCGATCTCTTCTGCCGCGACCTGGTCTGCCGGTGGCTCGACGAGGCGGGCCGGAAGTCCGACGTCGCGCTCGCCTCCCCCTTCGAGGGGGGCGTCGACTGGGCCCGGGCCGATCCCGCCGAGTACGCCGACGTCGTGTTCGTCTGCGGGCCGTTCGGCAACGGTCCGCCCGTCGCCGAGTTCCTCGAGCGCTTCGCCGGATGCCGCTTGATCGGCGTCAGCCTGACCATGCTGGAGCCTCTGGAGGTGTGGAACCCCTTCGATCTCCTCTTGGAACGCGACAGCTCCGCCGCGTCCCGTCCCGACATCTCCTTCCTCTCGGACGAAGAGAAGGTCCCCGTGGTCGGGGTGGTCCGTATCGACACGCAGCCGGAGTACAAGGAGAGAGACGGACGCCGCGCCGCGGACGAGGCGATCGACCGCCTCATTGCCTCGCGCCCGATGGCCGTGGTCCCCGTCGACACGCGGCTCGACATCAACGCGACGGGACAGCGGAGCGCGGCGGAGATCGAATCGCTGATCGCGCGCATGGACGCGGTGGTGACCACCCGAATGCACGGGATGATCTTGGCGATCAAGAACGGAGTTCCCGCCGTCGTGATCGACACGGTGGCGGGCGGGGCGAAGATCTCGCGCCAGGCGAAGACGATCGGCTGGCCCGTGATCTTCACGGTCGACTCGCTCGGCGACGGCGCCCTGAGCGAGGCGTTCGAGTACTGCCTGACCGACGAGGCCCGCGCGGCGGCCGCCGCGTGCCGGCGCCGGGCGATCGAGAAGGTCCGGGAGGTCCGGGCCCGGTTCGTGTCCGCTCTCAAGCTCCCCCGCGGCTGAGGATCCGAATCCGTGGTGCAGAGATGGCGCGTATCATTCTAGGCTCCTACATGGTTCGCTACCCGCTGGGCGGAATGATGTCCTGGGTGCTCCAGTACCTGGCCGGCTTCCGGCAGCTCGGGCACGAGGTCTGGTTCGTGGAGAAAGCCGGATACGAGAACGCCTGCTACGATCCTGAAAGGAACGTCATGGGCGACGATCCGACCCGCGGCGCGAGGGCGGTCCACGAACTCCTCTCGCGGTTCGGGCTGGGGGATCGTTGGTGCTTCGTGGACATCGCCGGCGAGTACCACGGCATGCCTCGCGGGCGAATCGAAGCGGCTTTCGATTCGGCGGACGCGTTCATCGACATGGGCACTCACGGCGACTGGCTCGGGGAGGCGGCGAACACGGGCTGTCGGGTGCTCCTGGACGGGGAGCCGGCCTTCACGCAGATGAAGATGGAGAACCGGCTCGCCGCCGGCGAGCCTGCGGCCGAGTACGACCGGTACTTCACGTGCGGCCGGAACATCGGAACCGAGCGGTCGTCGGCTCCGACCGCCGGCAGGTCGTGGGGGACGGTGTTTCATCCGGTCGTCGTCGATCTCTTTCCCGCCGGTCCGGTCCCTCCTGGTGCGCCGCTCACGACCGTGATGAACTGGCAGTCGTACGAACCGGTCCACTACCGGGGAAAGACGTACGGGCACAAGGACGTGGAGTTCGAGAAGTTCGTCGGGCTGCCTGCCCGGACGAGCACGGTCCTCGAGGTGGCGGTCTCGGGGAAGGGCGTGCCAAGTGAGAGGCTTCGGGACGCGGGCTGGCGGATCCGCGACGCCCACGAGGTGACCTCCACCTTCGACTCGTTCGCGCGCTACGTGCGCGAATCCGGAGGCGAGTTCGCCGTGTGCAAGAACGGTTTCGTCGCCACGAGGAGCGGGTGGTTCAGCGACCGGAGCGCCGTCTATCTCGCGAGCGGCCGGCCGGTCGTGATGCAGGACACCGGCTTCAGCGATCACCTGCCGTGCGGGGAGGGCCTCTACGCCGTCGGTTCGGTCGAAGAGGCGGCGGAGGCGATCGAGCGGATCCGGGCCCACTATCGGCGGGAGTCGGAGGCGGCGCGAAAGATCGCATGCGCGCACCTGGACGCGCGCAAGGTGCTGGCGAGGTTCCTCAATGAGATCGGCATCTAGCCTGGATCATGCACGCGTTTCCTGCTGCGGCTGCGGATCGCGGCCTACGAGGCCTCCCTTCCTTCGCCGCTTCCTCAACAGGGACCCGTGGCGCGCTTGGATCTTGTCGCGACGGCTAGGAGCGACAAGTCT
>JBDRFQ010000006.1:0-7396 GCA_043818685.1 Candidatus Eiseniibacteriota bacterium | reverse complement strand
CTCGGAGGCGTTCCTGAGAGGGACGCCCCCGCCCCGCAGCCCTTTTCGAGATCCGCAGGCAGGCACCGAGTCCATAGGGGCCGGGTGGATGAGCGGAGGAAGCGAGAAGGCGCGCCTCGCTCTCGCAGCGGGACCCTCGGGAGACCCCTGTCCGCCGAGCCCCCATCGGCCTTGTTGCCGCCCCTCCGCCCCTAGGGTATCCTCGGTGAATCAAGGAGGCGGACCTTGAACCTCTACGACGAGCTGGAAGCACGCGGCTTCATCGAGAAGGCGACCTCGGACGAAATCCCGAAGCTGCTCGAGCGGGAGAAGATCTCCTGCTACATCGGCTTCGACCCGACCGCCCCTTCCTTTCACGTGGGGAACCTGATCCCGATCATGGGCCTCGCGCACTTCCAGCGCGCGGGACACCGCCCGATCGCGGTCATGGGCGGGGCGACCGGCATGATCGGAGACCCGGCCGGCAAGTCGAAGGAGCGGAACCTCCTCGACCCCGAGACGCTCGAGAGGAACCTCGCCTCGCTGAGGAAGCAGTTCGAGCGCTTCCTCGACTTCGGCGAGGGGAAGGCCCTCCTCATCGACAACACCGATTGGCTCGGCGCCTTCGGCTTCATCGAGTTCCTCCGCGACGTCGGCAAGCACTTCCGCCTCGGCGAGATGCTCGCCAAGGAGAGCGTCAAGAGCCGCCTCGCCGGCGAAGCGGGGATCTCCTACACCGAGTTCTCCTACATGCTCCTCCAGGCCTACGACTTCCTCCATCTCCACGACGCCCACGGGTGCGTGCTCGAGGCGGGGGGAAGCGACCAGTGGGGGAACATCACCGCGGGGATCGATCTCATCCGGAAGCTGCGCGGGAAGCAGGCGTACGGGATCGTCTTCCCGCTCCTCCTCGACACATCCGGCCAGAAGCTCGGAAAGACGAGCGAAGGGGAACGGATCTGGCTCGACCCGGAGCTCACTTCGCCGTACCGCTTCTACCAGCACTGGATCAACACGAGCGACCGCGACGTGATCCGCTTCCTCAAGATCTTCACGTTCGTCCCTCTATCGGAGATCGCCGGGATCGAGCGCGAGATGGAGAGCGCGCCGGAACGACGCGCCGCGCAGAAGCGCCTCGCCGAGGAGGTGACCCGAGTCGTCCACGGCGAGGAGGCGCTCCGCTCGGCGGTGCACGCCTCCCTGATCTTCTTCGGCGGCGCGATCACGGGAGTGGACGAACGGACGCTCGCCGACGTCTTCTCCGACGTCCCCTCCGCCGTGCTCCCGCGCGCGCGTCTCGCGGGCGGGCTCGGAATCGTCGACCTTCTCGTGGAGAGCGGCCTCTCGCCTGGCAAGGGCGCGGCGCGGCGCCTGATCGACGGCGGGGGCGTCTACCTGAACAACGTCCGCGTCGACAGCGCGGAGCGAACGATCACGCCGGACGACATGGTCGCGGGATCGACTCTCGTGCTGAGACAGGGGAAGAAGTCCTACCGGTTGGTGCGCTTCGAGGGCTGAGGCTCAGGGCTTTTCCAGGACGACGACCGCGGCGGCCATCCCCCCCTCATGGGTAACGGTCAGCGACGAGGAAGCCACGCCGAGAAGCTCGGCCCGTCGTCTCGCCCCCCCGTGGAACAGGACGCTCGGCGCCTCTCCTCTCCGACGTGACACCTCTACGTGCCGGAAGTAGACACCCCGCGACACGCCCGTACCCAGAGCCTTCATCGCCGCTTCCTTCGCGGCGAACCGAGCGGCGAAGGAGGGAACCGGGTCCCGCTTGCCCCGGCAGTAGGCGATCTCTCCCTCGGTGAACACGCGCCGCAGGAACCGATCGCCGAAACGGTCGATCGTCCGGCGCATGCGCTCGATGAGGACCAGGTCGATTCCGATTCCGGCGATCATGACGCGATCCTCATCGGGCCCGCCAATAAAAAGACTACGCCCGATTGTTCCATCCGTCAACCGGATCCGTCCGTCACGGGCCCGGCACCTCCCCGGCGAGGAAGAGCCCGGGAGCCAGAACCTCCCAATCCGCAGGGACTTGGGGGAGCTTCTCGTTCCCCCCGATCCAGAGAAAACCCCCCGGCTCGAGGGCGGTCCGGATCTTCGCGAGGGCCCTCCTCCGCTCCTCCTCCGCCAGGTAGGTGAAGACCCCGTTCCGCGCGAGAATCCAGTGGAACGGGCCGGGCCACCTCTCGCTTCTCCAGTCGAAGCGTTCGAAACGGACCGAGTCCGCGACCTCCCGGGCGAGGGTCCAATCTCCGGCGGCCTCGCGGAAGTAGCGGTGGCGGAACGGCTCGGGCACGTTGTGCACCGCGCTGCCGGGATAGACCGCCTCCCGCGCGCGCCGGAGGCACGCCTCGGAGACGTCGGCGGCGAGGATCTCGAGCGGAATTCCCGAAACGGTCGACTCGTTCCAGATCATTCGAAGCGTGAACGGTTCTTCCCCCGAGGCGCAGCCGAGCGAGAAGACGCGCGCGGCCCCCCCGGAGGCCCGCGCGGCGAGGCGCGGAAAGAGAGTCTCGGGGAAGCGAAGCCAGAGGCCGCGGTCGCGGAAGAAGCGGGAGACGGTCACGTTGAGGAGAGACCCGAGGAGGAGGCGCTCCTCCGGATCCCGCCGCACCCTCTCCAAGTAGTCATCGAGCGCGGAGAGACCGAGCTCGCGGAGCCTCCGGCGGACGCGCGTGCGGAGCCCGAACCGGACCCGCCGGTAGCCGCGCCAGGAGAACCCGAGCAGGCCGAACGCCTCCCGGAGAAACGCGTCGAACGCGGCCCTCTCGAGGGGAGGCGGCGCCCCGTCCCGCTCCTCCTTCCGCGCGCCCTCCAACCGCTCCACAACCCTCGACAGCCGCTCCCGGACACGCTCCACGTGCGTCCCCGCCCAGAACAGTCTGCCGCACTCCTCGCAGCGGGTGAAGGGCCCGGCCACCCCCGTCGGCCGGTCCGGAGGATCCAGTTCCTCCCGGACCTGGCCGTTGCACTCCATGCACCGCGAGAACGGGCGGGCCAGGGGATCGAACGAGGGGAAGCGGCGGAGGACCTCGACGAGCTGGTCGTCGAGATCCGCGCTCTCGAGGATGATCCGCTCCCCGTCGCCGCCCGGGAAGCGTGAGTCCCGCGTCAGGACGATGCGGCGCTCACGCCGGGCGCTCAGGAGAAGCTCGTCGTCCGAGCCCTTCCCGCCGGCGTACGAAACGTCGAGGCCCGCGCCCCGGAGCCATCGCGCGAGACGCGCCAGCATGTCGTCGGCAAGAAAACGCGGATCGCTCAAGGTGAACCCCGCCGCATCGAGGGAACCCCGCGGAAAGGAAAAGGAAGGAGGAGCATCCATCCGGCAACATTCTAGCGGCCCTGCCGGCCGCGGGCAACGGACCAGTCCGCGCCCCCCCCCAGTCCCCGCGAGCTCGTTCTTGCCTCGCCGGCGCCCCGCCGGTAGAATCAACCGGGAGCACGGATCGGGGCGGGTCCCCGGTTCTTCCACGAGAGGTGTTCCATGCCTGACATCATCATCATGCGCCACGGGCACGCGATGGCCTCGGATGCGGACCCCGATCGCGGTCTCTCCGAAACGGGCGTCGCCGACTCGATCTATGTCGCCGACCAGCTCGCAGCGGTCGGAATCCGCGTGAAGCGCATCTTCCACAGCGGAAAGAAGCGCGCCCTGGAGACCGCGGAGATCCTAACCGGGCGGGTGGGGCGCTCGGCGTCGATCGAGGAGCGGGAAGGCCTCGGTCCGAACGACGACATCGACGAGATCGCGAAGGAGCTCGCCGCGATCGACGACAGCGCCGCCGTCGTCGGGCATCTCCCCCACCTTGAGCACCTGCTCGCGAGGCTCGTCGGGCGGGAGCACGCGCTCAAGCTCTACCCCTCAGCGGCCGTTCACTTGAAGCGCCAAGGATCTGCCTGGAGCTTCCAAGGACGGTACAAGCCCCATCGCTGAGAGTGCCTCTCACGCCGAGGCGTCTCCCCGGGAGCGCCGGCGGCTCTCTCCTCGTTAGTCGAGATCGAGGTCCTCGAGCTCCTCTTCGTCCAGCCCGAAGAAGTGGCCGAGCTCGTGGTACACGGTGACCGCGATCTCCTCGACCAGCGTCGCCCGGTCGGCGGCGACCCTCTCCAGATTGTGGCGGAAGAGGTGGATCGTGTCCGGGACCTGCTGCGAGGCGGCCTCCCGCTCCGGGAGGGGGATCCCCCGGTAGAGCCCGAGGATCGCCGGATCGAAGGGAGGATCCTCCTCGATGAGGATCTCATCCGGCGGGACCGGCTCGACCAGAACGGCGACGTTCTTCTCGCGCACCGCTGCGCGAAAGCGCTCGGGGAGGCGGTCGATCGCCTCCTCCACCGCCCGGAGAAACTCCCTCTCGGGGAGGCGGAAGGGCCGCGGGAAGCCTTCGGGATCGATGCGGGTCGCGCGGTCGGCGAGACGGTTCGCCTCGTCGAGGCGGCCCGCGCGCTCCGCCAGACGGCTGAGCACGTCGAGCGCTTCGGCTCTCTCCTCGTGCTTGAGCGCCTCCTTCGCCGAGCGCCGGGCCCCGAGGAAGTCCGAGAGCGAGAAGCGAATCCGGGCGAGCCCCGCGAGGAGGTCTCCCGCGTCGGGGAGAAGCTCCACCGCGAGGGTGTAGTCCTCGCTCGCCCCGCGCACGTCTCCGAGCGCCCAGAGGGCGTCCCCGCGCAGAGCGAGGAGATCAGGGACATCCGGGAAGTCGGCGAGCGCCTCGTCGGCGAGGCGAAGCGCCGCCTCCGGATCGCCGCCGTCCAGGCTCCCCTCGATCGCGTCGAGCTTCTCCAATATCACGCGTTCCGCTTCATCCACGGCTCAACCTCGGGCGGCGGGGAAGGCGGCCGTCCCGAGCGCCGCTTCTCGGCTCGGGCCGGCCCACCGCGTTCCCTCCGGGCGTCCAGCATACCAGAGGAACGGGCCTCCCTCACCCGAAGAAGGGCCCGGCAGGCCCGATTCGCCGCCGAGAGCCGGGCGGCCGGCGATTGCCCGGCCCGGGAACATCTGCTAACCTCAGGGTTTCAAAACGGCGGAAGAACGAAACGGGTGCTACGGACCCACGCCACAGGGGAAGGGGAATGCGAATGAGACGAAGAGTTCCAGCGATCGCCGCCGCCCTGCTGCTCGCCGCGAGCGCGGCCTTTGCAGAGCAGGCCGAAACCGCACAAGAGAAAGCCGTCGAGGAGGTTCAAGGAAATCCGATGGTCCTGATGAAGACCACGCTCGGAGAGATCAAGATCGAGCTCTTCGCCGACAAGGCGCCGGCCACCGTCGAGAACTTCCTCTCCTACGCCGACGAGAAGTTCTACAACGGGACCATCTTTCACCGGGTGATCGAGAAGTTCGTCATCCAGGGGGGCGGCTTCACCAAGGACCTCACGCGGAAGCCGACGAAGCCTGCGATCAAGAACGAGGCGAACAACGGGCTCTCGAACTCGCGCGGCACGATCGCGATGGC
This sequence comes from Candidatus Eiseniibacteriota bacterium, assembly GCA_043818685.1. Lineage (GTDB taxonomy): Bacteria > Orphanbacterota > Orphanbacteria > Orphanbacterales > Orphanbacteraceae > VGIW01. Next base: position 1,961 of record JBDRFQ010000006.1, on the reverse strand, counting down.
CCGGCTTCCGGAGCCGCACACCGCCACGAGCCAGTTCTTCATCAACGTGCAGGACAACACGAACCTCGATCACTTCGACGACGCGGGCCGGTTCGGGTACTGCGTTTTCGGAAAGGTCGTCGAGGGGATGGACGTCGTGGACAAGATCCGCTTGGTGAAGACCGGGCCGAAGGACCCTCTGCCGAAGGACGTCCCGCTGGACACCATCGAACTCATCTCGGTCGAGCGCATCGAGACCGAGTAGCCGCGAGACGGCTCCGGGAGCGGCCCCGCCCCGCGGGTGAAGGCGGGACGGGGCCCGTCGGTTGTGGAACCGGATGTCTCGTGCCGGGGAAGACGGCTCCCGGCCAGGCGGCATCATCGGGGAACGCGCATCCGCTAGCCCTTCTTGACGAGCTCGAGGCTCAGAGTGAGCGTGACCTCGTTCCCGATGAGCGGCGGGCGGAACTTCACGTCCTTCCAGCCGACCCCGAACTCCTCGCGCGTGAGAACCACGCGCCCCTCGAACCCGGCTCGCGTCCCGCCCCACGGGTCCTGGACCGTTCCGAGGTGTTCGAAGGGAATCTCGACCGGGCGTTCCACGCCCATGATGTCGAGCAGGCCGTGGAGGACCCATCCCTCTTCCCCCTTCACGATCTTCGTGCTCTTGAAGACGATATCCGGATGCTTCTCGACGTCGAAGAAGTCGGCGCTCCTGAGGTGCTCATCGCGCTTCTCGTTCTCCGTGTTCACGCTCGCCGCCTTCACGGTGATCGAAACAGATCCGCCCTCGAGGTTCTCCTCGTCGAACGAGATCGATCCGCTGAAATCACCGAAAGATCCCTTCACGTTCGAGATCCCCAGATGGCGGATCGCGAACGCGACCCCCGAGTGCGGCTTGTCGATCTCCCAGGTCGCGGCCGCGGCCAGTCCGGGGATCATCGCGAGAATCGCCCAGGCGGCGATCAGCAGGTTCCGCGTTCTCATTGCTCTCTCCTTTCGGTTTCCCCTTCACCCCCGTCGATTGCCGGTGAACGAAGCGGTTTCGTCTCCTCGATCAAGGGTCGACGGGTCTTTTCCAGCAGGCGGAGGAGCGACCCCGTCTCCTCCTCGTTCAGGCCCTGCATCGCGCGGCGCGTGCTCTCTTCGATCGGGCCGTCCAGCGCCCACAGGAGGCGGAGACCCGCCGGCGTGATTCGCAGCGTCCGGACCCTTCCGTCCGCGCCGGAGCGGCTCCGGGTCAGGAGCCCCTTCCCCTCCAGCTTCGCGGCGAGCCGCGTGATGTTCGGCCCCCGCGAGACCATGCGCGCCACCACGCGGTAGGTGGGGAGGCCTTCCTCTCCCACCCCCCGGAGGATACGGAGCGCGTTGTACTGCTCCCGGGAGAGCCCGGAGCGCGAGAGGGGCGCGTGAGCGATTTCCAGGACGCGGTCAATCGTAACCAAGAGCGAGACAACGGCTTCCGCTTCGAGGGACGGGAACGGCCTCTTCTGCTCGATCAGCGTCCTCAGATCACCATTCGAACTCATGAATGAGAATATAAGAAAAAATTGTCCGCCAGGGGGGATATTTTCGCCGGCCGGTGAACGCGCGCGTCGGCGCCTTGACTTCTCGCGGGCCCTCGGCCTAGACTTGGGGACTTTGCGTCAGGGCCTGAGACGGTCAAGATCCAAACTCACTAGGAACCGGGAGGTAGTCGTCCATGTCGTCCGCCAGTTTGAACCCGTTCGCCATCGCCCAGCAGCAGCTCGACGAAGCTGCGGACAAGCTCGGGCTTGATCAGGCAACCAGAGAGTTGCTCCGTTCGCCGCTCCGCGAGTTCGTGGTCACTCTTCCCGTCCGTATGGACGACGGAAGCGTGAAGGTCTTCCGCGGATACCGGGTGCAGTACAACAACGCCCGCGGCCCGACGAAGGGCGGCCTTCGCTGGCATCCCGATGAGACGATCGATACGGTGCGCGCGCTCGCCGCCTGGATGACCT
>JBDRFQ010000005.1:0-4961 GCA_043818685.1 Candidatus Eiseniibacteriota bacterium | reverse complement strand
CTCCAGTTCTACGAGGAAAACCCGGACGAGTTCACCCGTCCGGAGGAGTCGGAGGTCCGGCAGGTGGTCCTCGCGACCGATGCGGAGGCGGAGAAGGTGCGCCGGAAGCTCCTCGCGGGGGAGCCCTGGGAGCCGATCGTGGAGAAGCACTGCGTCGACGCGCCCACGAAGAAGCGGAAGGGCCTCATTGGGGCGGTCCCGAAGAACGCGTCGATCATCCCGCTGGTCGGAACGTCCGCGGAGCTTTCCAAGATGATCGACACTCTGACCGTCGGCGAGATCTCCCCGGTGGTGAAGAGCGGGAAGGGATACCACGTCATCACGATCGAGAGGCGGACCCCTGAGACCCTCGTCTCGTTCGAGAAGGTGCGGGAGACGATCCGCCGGAACTACTCCCCGTCCTTCGCCGAGAAGATCCGAAAGGAGAAGGTGGGGCTCCTCCGCGAGAAGCACGACGCGAAGGTCGTGCGAAAACCGGCCGTCGGACCGGGGGGGAGCGGAGGAGGGGAGCCGGATCCCGAGCGGCAGGCGGCAAAGCTGTTCGAGCTCGCTCAGGCGACAACCGACCCGAAAACGCGGATCAAGTACTACGACGAGATCGTGAAGAACCACCCCGACGACCCCTTCGCGTGCGAGGCACAGTTCATGATCGGGTTCGTCTACTCGGAGGAGCTTCACGACTTCGATCTGGCGCGCGGGGCGTTCGAGAAGGTGGCCGCCGACAAGGAAGCCTGCAGCGAGGAGCTCCGGAACAACGCCGCCTGGATGCTCCAGAACATGGGGGGCGAGCTTCCGGAGTTCGAGGACTAGTGTCTCGTGTCCCGGAAGTACCTTGTCAATACTAGCCCCGATCCGTTGCACGGTCGAACCGGAGTTCGGTCGTGCGGGGTGGGGCGGCGAACCCCCGATCCGGCGCCCCGCCTTGACTTCCCGAACCTCATCCACTACCTTCCCCATTGATCGCGCACGGCGCGCGCGGCGATCGGGAGGGGTCATGAGCGTGACCGGCATGATCGAGGTTCGGGTGAGCGGGCTCGCTCTCGACGAGCGGAACAAGACGCCGGTGGTCATCCTCCAGGAGCTGGACGGGACGCGCGTCCTCCCGATCTGGATCGGTCCGTCCGAGGCGAGCTCGATCGCGATGGAGCTCGCTGGAAAGAAGTTCCAGAGGCCCCTCACCCACGACCTGCTCAAGACGGTCATCGAGGGGCTCCACGGCAAGGTGACGAAGGTCCTCATCACCGAGCTCCGGGACAGCACCTTCTTCGCCAAGGTCCTCATCCACCAGGAGAACGATCTCCTCGGAATCGACGCAAGGCCCTCCGACTCGATTGCCCTCGCCCTCCGGGCCGGCTCGCCCATCTACGTCTCCGAGAAGCTCTTCCAGCTCGGAAGGGAGGAGAAGGAGATGAGCGAGGAGGAGAGGGCCGACGCGCTCCGCAAGTTCCTCCGCAACCTCCCGCCCGAGGACTTCGGCAAGGTCGGACTTTAGCCCGGACTATGCACGCGTTTCCTGCTGCGGCTCCGGATCTCCCTCCGCGCTCCCGCGCTTCGGGAGCTTCCTCGGCGACCCGCCCCTTCGGGCCGGGTGCCCGCCTCGGTCGCGCGAGGGGACGCCTCCGAGGCCTCCCTTCCGTCGCCGCTTCCTCAGCGTAGCTCTGGGGCTACGCTTCCGGGAGCGGCTCGTCCAGGTCGGCTCTCGGCACGCGCTCCGCACCCTCGCGACGAAAACGCGTGCATAATCCGGGCTAGCCTGGATCGTGCATGCGTTTTCTGCTGCGGATGCGGATCGCGGCCCGGGCGTGAACGCGGCTACGGAAGCCGCAGGCGTTCGCCCGGGGCGAGGTCGACGAGGCGCTCCTCCCAGCCCCCGGGCGCCTCGATCCGCACGCGATGCACTCCGGACACGAGATTGCGGACGACGATCGAGTCGCTGACCGATGCTTGATATGTGCAGGAGTCGTCGACGCGGACCATCGCTCCGGGAATGGGGACCGCCGCGACGAGGATCGCTCGATCGTCGGGGTTCTTGTCGTAGCGGGCGGCCAGGGCGTCGAGAACCGCTTGCGCCGCGGCGCGCATGCGGGCGCGCGTCGCGCGCCCCTCGTCCCTCTCCAACGGCAGGAGAACGTGAAGCGCCGGACAGGGCGTGTCGCGGAGGACGCGCTCGGCTCCCGCGGAGACGGGAACATGGGCGCCGATCCTCGCGGCGAGCTCGCCCGCGGCGGCCGCGGCCGCCGGGGTCCCCTCCCGGCTCCCCGGGAAGTGGCGGACGAGGAGCGAATCCCCGAACGTGACGGTGATCCAGAAGTCGGGCCGCACCTCGTTCGCGGCCCCGATCCGCCGGTCGAGAGACGGAACCGACTCACCGCTCCGGGTGAGGAACACCTCCGCCCCGGCGGCGCGGAGCATTTCCTCCAGATAGTAGGAGAGAAGAAGGCTCCTCGACGCCGGCGGGAAGGGATCCTCCGCGCGCCCGCCGGCCGGGTCGAGGAGGATTCGCTTCCCCGCCAGCGGAGGCGGAACCGGCGCCGGCACGCGGAGGGTGTCGATGCCCCCCGCAAGGGAGGCCGCCTCGGCAATCACCGCCGGACGCCCCGGCGCCTCGACCGTCACGCGGTCGGTTGCCGACGGGAGCGAGGGGAGCGGGATCCACCCGCCGAAGCGGGTCCGGCCGATCCACTCGTCGTTCAGGCGGACCTCGGCGCTCTCCAGAGGTCGCCCCCCCTCATCGGTCACGAGGAGCGCGGCCGGAGGCTTCTCGAAGAGCGCCGTGTCCGCGACCGTCTCGATCGCGAAACCTTCCCCCCTCGCACGGATCCTCTCCGGCGGCGGCCCGTGAGGGATCGCGGCGAGCGCTCTCCCGCCTCGCGTTTCGCCGAGGCAAGCCTCGGCGGAGGATGGGAGAACGGTCACCTCGAGATCGGTCCCGTCGGCGACCGCCATCCCCCTTTCGTCCTCGATGTGGAGGACGAGAACCGTCCCGCGATCGCCCGGAAGGCGAAGCCCCTCGGTGAAGAGACGCGCCGGCGGGAAGCGGACGTGGAAGACCCTCTCCGCGGCGGGAACGGCGTTTCCCCTCAGGTTGCGCGCGCCGAGAACGGCCCGGTGCTCCCCTGCCGGAAGCGACGCGGGGAGAGCCGCGAACACCTGCCCCGATGCCGGATCGTACCGGGCGCGGAGAGGCTCGCCGTCCAACCAGACGCGCACCGTCGTCGGATCGATCCCCGCCCCACCCTCCTCGTCCTCCACGATTCCCGCGAGGCGGAGCCCGCTCGTTCCCCGTACCGTCTCCTCCGGCTCGACGATCCGCGCGCGGGGGACGCCGCGGGCGAAGTAGTCCGCGATCCCGAGGAAGTACGCCTCCGCTTCCAGCCGCCTTTTCTCGCCGAGCAGGAGCTTCCTCTCGACCGGCGGGTGCGACAGGTACGAGGGCTCGCCCAGCACCGCCGGGAAGCGGCACTCGCGGAGCACGAAGAAGTTCCCCGGAAGGATCTCCCCCTGCGGGATCCCCAGGCTGCGCATGAGGCGCGCGTGAATCGCCCGCGCGGCGTCGAGCGAGGGGCCCTCGTCTCCGAGGCGGTAGTAGGTCTCCACACGGTTCCGGTCCCGGCTCGTGTCGGCGGCGGCGTTGTGGTGAATCGAGAGGAAGAGATCCGGCTCGAGCGAGTCGGCGATCGCGACCCGCGCCGCGAGCTCCTTCTCGAGACTCCCCCCCTCCGGCCCCGCGAGGAGATCCCTGTCGGAGGCGCGGGTGAGATGCGCGTCCGCCCCGGCGTCGCGGAGGAGGCCCCACAGGTAGAGCGCCACTCCGAGGTTCACGTCCTTCTCGGCGAGGCTGTCCCGCCCGACCGTCCCGGTGAAGCGGCCGCCGTGTCCCGGATCGATGAGGATCGTCCGTCCGGCGAGACCGGAGAGATCGCGCTCCTCCAGTCTCTCGCCGAGCCTCCGGTAGAGCCGGTCGATCGGTTCCTCCGGGGGCGGCGGTTTCGCGCAGGAGGAGAGGAGAAGGAAGAGAAAGAGGATCTTCAGCTTTCCCATGGCGTTCCGCGGGGGAGGTTAGCATTCGCCCGGGCGAGCGTCAATCGCGCCGGTTCGGCCGGGCAGTTCGATTCCGGTTCCGCCCCTAGCGGCGACACGGTATCATCAAGCCCGGTCCGCCGTGCACGCGGCCGCACGGCCGTCCGGGACGGGGAGAGGCGCGCGGCGAGCGCACAAGGAGGTTGTTCGGTTGAAGAGAACCATCGTGACACTGCCCGGGGACGGGATTGGGAAGGTCGTTCTTCCCGAGGCGATCCGCGTGCTGAACGCGGCGGGCTTCGAGGCGGATTACGTTCACGGCGACATCGGGTGGGACTTCTGGATCAGCGAGGGGAACGCCCTCCCCGAGCGGACGATCGCCCTTCTCGAGAGGCACCGGATCGGCCTTTTCGGCGCGATTACTTCAAAGCCGAAGGATAAGGCCGCGGAGGAGCTCGATCCGAAACTCCAGGGGAAGGGGTTCGTCTACTACAGCCCGATCGTCGGGCTCCGGCAGCGTTTCGATCTCGATGTCTGCATTCGCCCCTGCCGTTCGTTCCCGGGGAACCCGCTCAACTTCGTCCGCCGCGGATCGGGCGGCGAGCTCGATGAGCCGAAGGTCGACGTCGTCATCTTTCGGCAGAACACAGAGGGGCTCTACGCGGGGGTCGAGTGGACGAACCCGCCGGATCAGGTGTACCAGGCGCTCCTGACGCATCCGAAGATGAAGGCGTTCGCCTCGGTGCCGCGCGACGAGCTCGCGGTCTCCACCCGGATCTTCACGAAGGGCGCGTGCAAGCGGATCGTGCGTGCAGGGTTCGAGCACGCGAAGAAGTTCGGCTACAAGAGCGTCACCGTCTGCGAGAAGCCGAACGTCATCCGGGAAACATCCGGCATGATGCTGAAGACCGGCAAGGAGATCGCCCGCGAGTACCCGGGGA
>JBDRFQ010000004.1:0-4598 GCA_043818685.1 Candidatus Eiseniibacteriota bacterium | reverse complement strand
GGGGACTTCACCGCTCCCGTTTACGGGATGCACAACGCCTACAACCTCCTCGCCGCCCTCGCCGCCGCCCGGGGCGCGGGGATCGGGCCCGAGACCGTCCGGCGCGGCCTCTCCCGCTTCGAGCCGCCGCCGGGCCGCTTCCGCCCCGAGCGCGCCGCCGGCGTCCTCCTCGTCGACGACACGTACAACGCGAACCTCGCCTCGACGCGCGGGGCGATCGAGTTCCTCCGGAACGTCGAGACGAGCGGCCAGCGGATCCTCCTCTTCGGGGACATGAAGGAGCTCGGCCCCCGCGAGGAGGAGGATCACCGCGAGGTGGGGCGCGAGGCGGCCCGCGCAAGGCTCGACCGCCTCTTTCTCGTCGGCGAGAGCGTCCGCTGGACCGCCGAGGAGGCGATCCGGGCGGGCCTCCCGGTGGACCGGGTCGTGCGGGCCCGCGTGCGGGAAGGGCTCGGGGCGCGGATCGCGGCGGAGACGGACACGGGAGATTGTTTGGTGATCAAGGGTTCTCGGGCGATGCGCATGGAGGAGATCCTGGGCGAGATCCGCAGGGCGCTCGCCGCCGCCGCGGCGGGGGGGAGGTCCTAGATGCTCTACCTCCTCCTCTATCCGCTCCGCGACTCGCTCTCGCTCTTCAACGTCTTCCGGTACATCACATTCCGGAGCGCCTACGCCGCGGTGACCGCCCTCCTTCTCAGCTTCCTCCTCGGCCCGTGGATCATCCGGCGCCTCAGGAGGAGCCAGCTCCTCGAGGTCGGGACCGAGCTCACGCCGGAGACGCATCGCGCGAAGAGGGGCACCCCCACGATGGGCGGCGTTCTCATACTCCTCGCGGTCGCGCTCCCCACTCTTCTCTGGGCGGACATGACGAACCGCTATGTCCAACTCGCCCTCGTCGCCACCGTCTGGCTCGGAGGCATCGGCCTCCTCGACGACTACCTGAAGGCGGTGAGGCGTTACCCGCGCGGGCTCGTCGGACGCTACAAGCTCGCCGGCCAGATCCTCCTCGGCCTCTTCCTCGGCGCGGTCCTCATGCTCGACTCGCCGGAGCCGGGATGGGCGACCAAGACGACCGTCCCGTTCTTCAAGACCGTCGTCATCGACTTCCGTTTCCTCTACATCCCGTTCGTCGTTCTGGTGGTGACCGGCGCCTCGAACGGCGTGAACCTGACCGACGGCCTCGACGGCCTCGCGATCGGCCTCGTCGCGCTCGCCGCGTTCACCTTCGCGGGGATGGCCTACGTGACGGGAAACGTCCGGTTCGCCGAATACCTGAACATCCCCTTCCTCGCGGGCGTCGGGGAGCTGACGGTCTTCTGCGGCGCGCTCGTCGGGGCGGCGCTCGGCTTCCTCTGGTTCAACACGCACCCCGCGCAGGTCTTCATGGGGGACACCGGGTCTCTCGCGCTCGGCGGAGCTCTCGCCGCGGTCGCGATCCTCATCAAGATGGAGTTTCTCCTCGCCCTCGTCGGCGGGGTTTTCGTGATGGAAGTCCTTTCGGTGATGCTGCAGGTCGCCTCGTTCCGCTGGCGCGGGAAGAGGATCTTCCTCATGGCGCCCCTGCACCACCATTTCGAGCTGAAGAAGTGGAGGGAGGAGAAAGTGGTGGTCCGCTTCTGGATCATCGGCATTCTCTTCGCGCTCCTCTCCCTCAGCACGCTGAAGCTGCGATGACGGACTGGAAACGCGAGAGGTATCTGGTGCTGGGGATGGCGCGGAGCGGGCGCGCGGCGGTCGATCTCCTCCTCCGCCTCGGCTCCTCGCCGGCCGGCTACGATCGGGAGGAGCCGTCGGCGGAAGAGGCCGGCAAGCTCCGGGAGTGGGAGGGGGAGGGGGCGAGCTTCTTCCACGGCGGACCGGAGCCTCGCCTCCTCGACGGCGTCGATCGGGTCGTGGTCAGCCCGGGATTCGCGCTCGACCATCCGCTCGTTCGGGAGGCAAGCGCGCGCGGGATCGAGGTTCTCTCCGAGATCGAGCTCGCCTTCCGCGTCGCCGATCGCCCGATCGTCGCGGTTTCAGGAACGAACGGGAAGTCGACGACGACCCGGCTGATCGGCGAGATCCTCGCCAAGGACGGACGCCGGGCCGTCGTCGCGGGAAACATCGGGCGCCCGCTCTGCGACGCGGTGGGCCCCTACCGCGATCCAGACATCCTCGTGGTTGAGATCTCGAGCTTCCAGCTCGAAACGATCCACGGGTTCCGCCCGCGCGTGGCCGTTCTTCTCAACATTACCGAGGATCACCTCGACCGCCACGGCAGCTTCGAGGAGTACGCGCGGCTCAAGGCGCGTCTTTTCGAGAACCAGGGGGAGGGCGACACCGCGGTCCTGAACTACGACGACCCCGCCTGCCGGGCTTTGAAAAGGAACGAAGACCCGGCGACGGTCTGGATCAGCCGGTCCTTCTTCGGCCGGATCCCCGGAGTCTACCTCCGGTTCGGAGAGATCCTCTCCACCCTCGGAGGCGAGGAGCTCGTCGGGCTCGAGAGGGACATCACGATCCCCGGCCCGCACAACCGTACGAACGCGCTCGCGTCCGTGGCGGCGGCGAAGGTGCTCGGCGTTCCGAACGCCGTGATCCGCGAGACGCTGCGGGAGTTCCCCGGTCTCGAGCATCGGCTCGAGCGGGCGGCGATCCTGAACGGGATCGCCTTCATCAACGACTCGAAGGCCACGAACGTGGAGTCGGTCGCGGTCGCCCTGCAGAGCTTCGACGCGCCGATCGTGTGGATCGCCGGCGGCCGCCCGAAGAAGCCGAGCTTCGAGAAGCTCCGCGACCTCGTGTCGATTCATGTGCGCGGCATGGTGCTGATCGGCGAGGCGCGCCGCCTGATCGACGAGGCGTTTCCCGAGGTCACGGAACGCTACTACGCGAACTCGATGGAGCAGGCGGTCCTTCTCGCCTACCGGGTCGCGCGGAAGGGGGACGTGGTCCTTCTCTCGCCCGGCTGCACGAGCTTCGACATGTTTCGCGACTTCGAGGAGAGGGGGAGGGTTTTCAAGGAGGCGGTGCGGGCGCTGGTGGAAAGGGAGAGGCATGACGACTGAAAAACCGGGCGGCGGATTCCAGCCGGAGCGCTGCGGGCCGGACCGCGTGCTCTTCACGGTCGTGCTTCTCCTCGTCGGCATCGGCGTGGTGATGGTGTCGAGCGCGAGCAACTTCCGCGCGGCGGAGGTGTACCGTGACCCGAATTTCTTCCTCAAGAACCACGCGCTCCGCGTGCTGATCGCCCTCGCCGGGCTCTGGATCGCGTACCGAACCGACTATCGGGCGCTGACCCGCCACTCGCGCCTTCTCATCGGGGTCGCGATCGCGCTTCTCGTCGTGGTTCTGATCGTCGGGTGGGACGACGAGGTCCGGGGCGCGCGCCGCTGGATCCGGTGGGGGCCGATCTCCTTCCAGCCGAGCGAGCTCGCCAAGCTCCTCATCATCGTCTACCTGGCGAGCTTCCTCTCGCGGAGGCAGCGCCACCTGGAGGTGTTCCGCCCCCTCGTGCCCCCGGTCGGGGTGCTCGGGCTCGTCGTCGGCCTGATCGCGCTGGAGAAGAACCTCTCCGCGGTCGTTCACATCGCGATTCTCTCGATGCTCGTTCTCTTCGTGAGCGGCATCCGCTTCGCGCACCTGGTCAAGGTGGCGGCCCTCTTCCTCGTTGTGGCCGCCCTTTCCCTCGCGTTCTGCCCCCACCAGCTCGATCGCGTCCTCTCGAAAGCGGACGGGCGGGACGACGTGAAGGCGTCGGACTACCAGGTCGACCAGTCGCTCATCGCCCTCGGCTCCGGCGGGATCATGGGGGTCGGAATCGGGCAATCGAAGCAGAAGTACTTCTTCCTCCCCGACTCCCACACCGACTTCGTTTTCGGCATCGTGGGGGAGGAGGGGGGGATCCTCGGGACCGGGGCGGTGATGATCCTCTTCCTCCTGTTCGGCTGGCGCGGAACGCGGATCGCGGCGCGCGCTCCCGACCGGGAGGGGAGGCTGCTCGCCGCGGGGATCACCTTTCTCGTGGTTCTCTACGCGATGATGAACATCGCGGTCGCCACCGACGTGATCCCGACGACCGGCGTTCCGCTCCCGTTCGTGAGCTATGGGGGCTCGTCGATCATCGTCGCGCTCTTCGGGACCGGTGTGCTTCTCAACATCTCGCGGCAGTCGTACAGGCGCTCGTTCGCCTCCGCGGAGCTCGCGCGCGAACGCCTCGGGAAAAGGAGTTCATGAAGGTGATCTTCGCGGGAGGGGGAACCGGGGGGCACATCTTCCCCGCGGTGGCGGTGATCGAGGAGCTCCGCGCGCGCGAACGCGGCCTCGAACCGCTCTTCGTCATCGGCGGCGTTCGAGGCGCGAAGCTGCTCGAGCCGTACGGCGTCCCGTGGCGCTCGATCCCCGTGTGCGGGATGCCCAGGGGGAGCCGTGCCGCGCTCCCCGGCTTCTCCCTCCGGCTCGCGCTCGGCGTCGCCCGCTCGCTCGGGCTCCTCCTTCGCGGCCGGCCGGCCGCGGTCGTCGCGATGGGGGGCTACGCGAGCACGCCGGTCGCCTTCGCCGGAGCGCTTCTCCGAGTCCCGGTCTTCGCGGCGGAGCAGAACACGGTCGCCGGGGTCGCC
>JBDRFQ010000003.1:0-11617 GCA_043818685.1 Candidatus Eiseniibacteriota bacterium | reverse complement strand
CTCGGATGGTCTGCTTGGGGTGGCGTTCCTCGGAAGAGACGACGTGGATTTCGAGGATCTCTCCGTCCCGCCCCGCGACCACCCGGCACCCCATCACTCCGGCGAGCCTCCGAATCTCCGCTTCGGCCTTGCGCACGTCTTCGTCCGGATTCCGGAATTTCGCGGTTGTCTCTTCTGTCATCGCCTTCGACGGTCGGGCGAAAGAGACGCCGACACCGCTCGTTTGATGGAGATGGCGCGGCGGGCGGTTCTTTGCCGATGTTCGGATCTCGGAACGGACTTCGGATTCCGGCGCTCGAGGCTCGCTCCCGGCTGCGGACACGCGCTTCGGTGCGACCCCCGAAATCATTCGAATGATACCACATCGGCCCCTCACTTGAAAGCGAAAACGGGGCGCGGGCTCCTCCCGATCAGGAGATCGTCATCATCGAGCGGAGAAAAACAACACGCTCCTCCAGGCGCTCCATGGGGAGCCCGTAGAGCCCCCTCGGCCCGAACTCCTCGATCACGAACGAGGCGGCCGCGGTCCCGTGCAGAAGCGACTCACGGAACGCGGCCTCGTCGAAGGAGCCCCTCCGCGCCAGGTATCCGAGAACCCCTCCCGCGAACGCGTCGCCTCCCCCCGTGGGGTCCTTGACGACCTCGAGGGGATAGGCGGGGACGAGGAAGACCGTCCCCCCGCGGGAGAGGAGCGCCCCGTGCTCCCCCTTCTTGACGATGACGGTCTTCGGTCCGAGATCGGCGGCCCGTCTCGCCGCCCGGACCAGGTTCGTCTCCCCGGTCAATTCCTTAACTTCTGTATCATTCACAAATAGAGTATCGACTCTTCGAAGAATACGGTCGAGTTCCGGGCGCGCCCCCCGGATCCAGTAGTTCATCGTATCGGCCGCAACGTGAATCGGGTGTTCGACCTGGTCGAGCACCTCGAGCTGAAGCGACGGGTGGATGTTTCCCAAGAAGACCACCTTCCCCGTCCTCACGCGGTCCGGAAGAACCGGATGGAAGTTCTCGAAGACGTTCAGGCAGGTGCGAAGCGATCTTCGTTCGTTCGGATCCGCCCCGTATTCGGCCTCGTAGACGAAGGTCCGCCCCGGCAGGACCGCGAGGTCCTCGATATCGATCCCGCGTTCCCGAAGGAACCGGAACCCTTCCTCGGGGAAGTCCTCCCCGACCGCCGCGATGATCTTCACCGAGGTGTAGTACGACGCCGTTCCGGCGAAGTAGACGGCCGAGCCGCCGATCGCCCCGCGCGACTCTCCGTGCGGGGAGCGGATCGTGTCGAGGACGACGGAACCGACCGCGAGAATCGACATGCGATCTCCTTGCTACATGCTCTCCGGGGCGGAAACTCCGAGAAGCTCGAGCCCGTTCCTGAGCACGACGCGGACCGCCCGGGCGAGAGCGAGCCGGGCCCCCGTGACCTCCTCCCCTTCGCCGACGATCTTGGCCTTGTGGTAGTAGGCATGGAAACGCGCCGAGAGGTCCCTCAGATAGACGGGTATCCGGTGCGGCTCACGGGTCGCCGCGGCGCTCGCCACCGTGTCCGGGTACGAGTCGAGCAGCCGGAGAAGATCGATCTCCGCCTCGTGGGTCAGCCGCGCGAAGCCCGAGTGATCGACCCTGTCCGGGTCGACCCCCGTGGCGCGGGCGTGAGCGAACACGCTCGAGATCCGCGCGTGGGCGTACTGCACGTAGTAGACCGGGTTGTCGAGGCTCCGGCTCTTGGCGAGATCGAGATCGAAGTTCAGGTGGCTGTTGGGGCGGAGCATGACGAAGAAGAAGCGCGCCGCGTCGGTGCCGACCTCCTCGACGAGATCCTCGAGCGTGACGAACTCGCCCGCGCGCTTCGACATCTTCGCGATCTCTCCCCCGCGGAGGAGGTTCACCTGCTGGACGATGAGTATCTCCAGCCAGTCCTCTCCCTTGCCGAGCGATCGGATCGCCGCCTGCATCCGGGGGACATGGCCGTGGTGGTCGGGGCCGAGGATGTCGATCACGTGGTCGTATCCGCGCTCCGCCTTGTCCCTGTGGTAGGCGATGTCGGCGAGGAAGTAGGTCGGCTGCCCGCTCGATCGGACGACGACCCGGTCCTCGTCGTCGCCGTAGCGGCTCGATCGGAACCAGCGGGCCCCCTCCTTCTCGTACAGATCGCCTGCGCCGGAAAGGGCATCGAGCGTCCGGGCCACCGCGTCGGTCCCGTGCAGCTCCGACTCGCGAAACCAGCGGTCGAACCGGACGGAGAAGGCGGCGAGCCCGTCCCGCTGGCTCCGGATGACCCGCTCGATGAGCCAGGAGCGGAGGAGAAGCCGGAAGGTCTCGGGAAGAACGCGGGCGGGGAGCGCGAGGCCGGCGCCCGCCGCCTCGCTCTTCGCCTTCTCGATCTCTCCCCCTTCGAGGAGCCTGAGAACGGCGAGGAGCGCCCCGGCGCTCTCCGGGGCGGCGCCTCCCTCGTCTGCGGGGAAGTGCGGATCGAGAAGGCGCTCCGACTCGCGCGCGAACCGTTCGACATAGGCGCCGCGATACCCCTCCTCCGGGAAAGCGCCCTTCCCTCCCCCCCGGTGCCAGAGCACCGAGTCGACCAGGTGGTCGACCTGGGTTCCGTGGTCGTTGACGTAGAACTCCCTCTCCACCTCGATGCCGGTCGCCTCGAAGAGGCGCGAGAGCGTGTCCCCGACGGCGGCCGCGCGCGCGCTCACGACGTTGAGGGGGCCGGTCGGGTTCGCGCTAACGAACTCGATCTGCTGGCGCGAGGCCCTCGCGGCGCGGATCCGTCCGTACGATTGCCCCGCGGCGAGGATGTGGGAAAGGAGCTCGTGAAACGCCGCCTTGCGGAGCGTGATGTTGAGAAAGCCGGGCCCCGCCGCGTGGACATGCTCGAAGAGGGGGTTCCCCTCGAGGTCGGCCCCGAGATCCCCGGCGATCTCCCCGGGAGGGACGCGCAGCTGTTTCGCCAGCACGAACGCGGCGTTCACCGCGAAGTCCCCGTGCCCCTCCCCGCGCGCCGGCTCGACCCGCACCGCGGAGAGGTCCGCACCCGGCCGGCGTTTTCGAAGCGACTCGAGAACGATCTCTTCCACCCGCTCGCGAAGCAAAGCCCTACCCCTCGACCTTCTCCAGAGGCGCGTCTCCCCAGAGCCGCTCCAGCGAGTAGAAATCCCTCAGCTCGTTCACGAAAACGTGCGCGACGACATCGATGCAGTCGACGAGCACCCAGCGCCGTTCCCGAAAGCCCTCGATGTGGCTGATGCGAACCCCTTGTTCCTCGAGGCCTCCGACGACCGCCTCGGAGATGGCCCGCACCTGCACGTCCGTCTTCCCGCTTCCGATGACGAAGAAGTCGGCGGCGGTGGAGATCGACCCGAGATCGAGGATCACGACGTCGGTCGCCTTTTTCGTGAGCATCAGCCGGGCTACCGTCCGGGCCATCGTGTGCCCCGCGGGCGGAGAGGCTCTTCTTTTCGGTCGGGGCTCTCGTTTCATCCGGCCTTCCTGGAGCGGTCGGGGCCGCAACGGGACGAGATCCTAGCACAACCGCGCGGCCCGTCTCAAGGAGAAGGCCGGGCCGCGGCCGCTCCGGACGGTACCCGAGCGGGAAGCGCCTCTCGGCCGAGCCGGGGCGAGTTCCCCGGACAAGAACGGACCGCCCGTCGGTGCGGATCGTGATCGCGCCCTCGAGGTCCGTGCGGCGCGCGGGGCACCCGGCCGCCTCGAGCCGCGCGAGGACCGAACGGGCCGGGTGACCGTACCGGTTCCACCTCCCCGCTGAAACCACCGCGAGGGCGGGCCGCAGCCTCCGGAGGAAGGCGGCCGTGCATCCTCCCTTCGCGCCGTGGTGGGGGGCGACGAGAACGGTCACCCCGTCCACGAGCCCCGCCCGCGCGAGGTGCCGCTCGATCTCCGGCGTCGTGTCTCCCGGAAAGAGCGCGGAGAAGCGCCGGTAGCGGAGGAGAAGAACGAGAGATGAAGCGTTGCTCTCCTCGCCGAGACGCCCCTCGGGCGCGAAGATCACCTCGAGGGTCGCGCCGCACCTAAACCGGAAACGACCGCCCGACCGGGCCGACATCCAGGCGGTTCCGGATCGCCCCGCCGCGGAAGCGTACAGCGCGTCGATCGAGTCCGCCGCGAGGAGACCGCAGTCGAGGAGGGAGCGGGGCGGCGCATCCTCGAGAATCGCGATCACGCCGCCGGCGTGGTCGGCGTCCGGATGGCTGACCGCGAGAAGGTCGAGCGGGATCGCCCCGCGCCGCCTGAGGAAGGGGAGCACGACCGAACGCCCCGCGTCGTATCGCGGGGAGCGCGGGCCGGCGTCGAAGAGGATGCGCTCTCCCCCGGGAAGCTCGGCGAGCGCCGCCGATCCCTGCCCGACGTCGATCACGGTCAGGCGGAGCGGGTACGGATCGGGAACGCGGAGGAACGGGACGAGGAGGAGAAGCAGGCACGCGCGGCGGAACCGCCTCGCCCTCCAGGCGAGCCCCACCGGGATGAGCAGGAGAAGGAAGAGCGCCGCGCGGTCCGCCTCGGCGCCCGAGAGAGAGGGCGGATCCGGCAGGCGTGCCGCCGCGTGCCCGACGATCGACCGGAGAAGGGTGATCGAGCCCCACGCCGCGTCTCCGAGCAGGCGGTCGGCGGCGGGATGGAGCGGCCCGATGAGGAGCCAGGCGGAGCCGGCGGCGAGGGAGAGCGCGGTGAAAGGAGTGGCGAGAAGCGTGGCTGCCGCGCCGGCCGGGGCGTACGTGCCGAAGTGGTGGAGCACGATCGGCAGGGTCGCCGTCTGCGCGGCCGCGCTGACGAGAAGAGGAGCGGCGAGGAGGCGCCCCGGGAGCCGGCCGCAGAGCCGGGTCGCGAGCGGCACGACCGAGAGGATGCCCGCCGTCGCCGCGAAGGAGAGCCGAAAGGAAAGATCCCAGGGGGCGGCTCCGTCCGCCGCGATCACGAAGAGGGCCGCCGCTCCCAAGGCGTTCCACCGGTCGACCGGGCGCTCGATCAGCCGCCCCGCGGCGAGGAGGCTCGCCATGACGAGGGCGCGCACGAGGGAGACGGGATAGCAGGCGACCGCGCCGAAGAGCCACAGGATCCCGACCGCGGCGGCGGGAACGAACCTTCTCGCGAGAAAAAGGGAGAGAGGCGCCGAAACGACGCCGTACAGAACCGCGAGATGGAGGCCGGAGAGCGCCAGGAGGTGGGAGAGCCCGGTCGCGCGGAAGGCCCCGACCGTCTCCGCATCGAGCGCCCGCCGGTCGGCGAGAAAGAGCGCGAGAAAAAGCCCCTTGCCCGGCCCGCCGACCCGCTCCGCCTTGGTTCGCACCGACCGGCGCAGCGGGTCGAGAGGGGAGCGGTTGTCTTTGATATGGATGGTTCGTGCCTGAAGGAGCGCGGCGCTTCCGCGGCGGCGGTCGGCCGCATAGCGATCCCGCTCGCCCGGGTTCCTCGGCGGGGGGAAGGGGCGAACGGTCCCCTCCACCGAGATCTCGTCCCCCGGGTGCGGGGGTTCCTCTTCGAACGGCGGGCGAAGGGTGAGCCTCCGCCCGGTGAAGAGCCCCCGGCCCGGCCGGAAGGACGCGCTCCTCCACCCGGCCGAGCCCGCGCCGGCCGTGCCTTGCAGCTCGACGGGTGCGCCCTTCTCTGGAAACGGCACCTCCGGGGGCGGCGCGGTGCGGGCAATGAAGAGGAGCGACGGGAGGAGGAGAAGCGCGGTGCGCCCGGGGAGGCGGAGCCGCCACCTCTGCGAGACCATCAGAACGAGGATGGCCGCCGCCGGAGCTCCCAACGCGAGCGCCGGGGGGGTCCCGGTCCGATCGGCCGCGATGAATCCCGGTAGGAGAAAGAGCAGGAGGCGAATGGTAGGTCGTTTCGACATGGGGCTTGGTGGAGGGACTTCGGCTGGTTCCGGCCCCTGGGACCGCCTCCCCCGGCGGGGATCTTTCTCCCGCAACACCCGTGCCGCTCGCTCGCCCGCCCGCGAAACGCCGCACCCCCTCTTCGCTGCTGAGTTTGGGGCGCGGGCCGGCGCCGCGGGGGGCGGCGGGGCGTCAAGCCCGTGGCCGCCCGCGGCCCCCCGCGCGACCACGAGGTGTCCGTCCGCCCCGGCCTCTGCTACGATACCGAAGGCGTCCGGGCGACCCGGAGCGCCGCCTTCCGCGGAGGATGCGCGCATGTCACGTCGGTTGACGCTCACCGAGTTCATCATCGACCAGCAGAGAGCACACCAAGGAGCGACGGGGGACTTCAGCGGACTTCTCTCCGACATCGCCCTCGCGGCGAAGCTGATCGCCCGCGAGGTTCGCTCGGCGGGGCTCGGGGACATCCTCGGGGCCGCGGGATCGAGAAACGTCTCCGGCGACGAGGTGAAGAAGCTCGATCTCTTCGCGGACGAGACGCTCGTCAACGTTCTCGAGCGCGGCGGGCACCTCGCGGTCATGGCGTCGGAGGAGCGTGAAGGACCGATCCCGATCCCGGACGAGTACCCGGCGGGAAAGTACGTCGTCCTCTTCGACCCGCTGGACGGCTCCTCGAACATCGACGCGAACGTCGGCGTCGGGACGATCTTCTCCATCTACGATCGGGTGAGCGGCGCCCGGCGCGCGGGGATCGAGAACCTCCTCCAGCCCGGCAACCGGCTGGTCGCCGCCGGATACGTGATCTACGGCTCGAGCACCGTCTTCGTCTACTCGACCGGTCTGGGGGTCCACGGATTCACGCTCGACCCGACCATCGGCGAGTTCATCCTCTCGCACGACGCGATCAAGACCCCCGAGAGGGGGAAGATCCTCAGCGTGAACGAGGGGAACTGTGCTCTCTGGAGCGAAGGAACCCGCGCGTATGTTTCCTGTCTAAGGGAAGAGGACCCGGAGGCCGGGCGGCCGTACAGCGCGCGCTACGTCGGGTCGCTCGTCGTCGACTTCCATCGGAACCTCCTCTACGGGGGGGTCTTCCTCTATCCGGGAGACTCGACGAACCCCGAGGGGAAGCTCCGCCTCCTCTACGAGGCCGCTCCCCTCGCCTTTCTCGCGGAGCAGGCGGGCGGACTCGCCTCGAGCGGGAGGGAGCGGATCCTCGACATCGTGCCGACCGGTCTCCACCAACGCGTCCCGCTCGCGATCGGGAGCGCGGAGGACGTGCGTTTGTACGAGCGCTTCCTGCGCGGCGAGAGACCCTAGCCTTGTGTCCCCGCGCCGCAGACGCGGGCAGAATCCGGACACGACACTAGAAGAGGGTGTAGATGAACGGGGCAATGGCCGAGCCCTCGGAGAGGACGATGAGGAGGCTGAGCAGAACGAGGAGGATCAGGATGGGCGCGAGCCACCACTTCTTCCTGTGAAGAAGGAACTGCACGAGCTCCACGATGATCGACGCTTTGCCCATGAGACCCCCGGGGCGCCGGTCGCCCCTTCCCCCATCGGAAGCATCGGCCGGGGCCGGTGTCCGCTCGATACGGCGCGGCCGGTCCGCGCGGGAGGCCAGCCGCCGGAGGCCGGGCCTCCCGGCGCGCTCCCTCCCGGGTGGGGAAAGAAGCCCCCGGGGGCCCGGGAGCTTCCTGTCGTCTTCTCTCTCAGCTCTTCTTCGGGGCGGGCTTCTTCACCGACTTGCGGATGAGAACCACGCCGTTCTTCGCCCCCGGGATCGCGCCCGAAACATAGAGGAGGTTCTGGTCCTTCTTCACCTCGACGACGCGGAGGTTCTGGATCGTGCGGCGGACGTCCCCCATGTGGCCGGGCATCTTCTTTCCCTTGAACAGACGGCCGGGTGAGGCGCACATCCCGATCGATCCGCCGTGCCGGAAGTACTCGTGGGTTCCGTGCGTCGCGTTCTTTCCGGCGAAGCCGTACTTCCGAACGACGCCGGCAAATCCCTTCCCCTTCGTCCGGCCGGTGACGTCGATCCAATCTCCCTTCTCGAAGATCTCGATGGTGAGAGCGGCTCCCGCCTCGTGTCCGGCGGCCTCTTCCTCGGTCAGGCGGATCTCGCGGAGGAGCCGGGCCGGCTCGACGCCCGCTTTCTTCACGTGGCCCGCGAGCGGGCGGTTCGTCCCCTTCCGCCTCCGAGTCCCGAAACCGATCTGAACGGCCGTGTAGCCGTCCCTCGCAACGGTCTTCTTCTGCACGATCGGGCAAGGAGCAACCTCGACGATGGTCACGGGTACCATGCGACCCTCGTCGTCGAAGCGCTGGGTCATCCCGATCTTCTTGCCCAGGATTGCCATCGGCATTGTCTATCCTCCGAACTCGCGTGATCAGGCTGTTTCCAACTCAGAAAAGGAAGTTTGCCATCCCGGAGCCCGTCTGTCAACCTCTTCCTCGTCCCGGGTTTCCCGCTTCCTAGGGCCGCGAGGGGGTGGCCGGGGGGAGAGGGCCTTCCATCCGGGGAGCCGAGCCGGAGGTCCACGGCCGGCCCCCGAGGCCTCGGGTCGGGTCCTGTCTGCCGGGGTGAAGCTGCGGAGCGCCGGGGTTCCGGTGATGGCGGGCCTCGCGCCCTGCCCCCGCGCCCGTCGGATGCGGGGCGGATGGTCCCGACTCGCTGAGAACGAAGGGTGTCTCCAGGCGAGCTTCAGCGGGGTGCCTGAGAAACTCGCCGGAGTATGGCGACACTTTCTTCAGGAGATAGAAGCTCACGTGGGCGAGGCTCGGGAACAGGCGCGCAAGCACCCGCGCGATCGGCTTCGGGAAGGGGTAGAATTGTGCTCCTCGGAACGACTCCAGCCGGAGACCGCCGGGAAAACAGACCGACAGAAAGCGCGGGATCTCCCTTGGCGCGAATCCTCGTACATGGGCGGAATAGGATTTCATCTGGCACGGCTGCATTCCGCACAGGAATGTCAGCCGATTGTGAAGCGCGCATATGTTCGGCACCCCGATGATCAGATGCCCCCCGAGGCGCAGCTTCAGGCAGATCTGATGGCTGACCCAGAAGAGTTCCTTGACATGCTCGAGCACCTGGTTCGCAATGAACAGATCAACGCTCTCGTCTTCAAGAGGCAGTGATTCTCGTTCGATGTCCAGAATCTCCAGTTCGCATCCGTTTTGCCGCAAGAGACGGCGATGCGTGTCGACGCAGTCGATGCCCACGAGGCGCGCTCCTGGAAACCGCTTCTTGACGATTTCGAGATCGGTCCCTGCGCCGATGCCTATGTCGCATGCGAGTTCGACGGAAGACAGCCGCGCGACCATTTCGTCGACGAGATGATGGCCGTACTGCTCGCTCACATCCACGAAACGCAGAAGGAAAGACGCGGCACTGACCGCGCCGGGCCGTGTGTTCATGGAATCCTCCTCCGCTCACGCAGCCGACTGCCGCCGGACGGGGTCTTCCCTTACTCGTAAAGGCTCGGCCGAAAGCCCCTGTCGAGGGCCGAGAAGTCGTGGAGCTCTTTGGACACCGCGGCCCGGAGGAAGGAGTCGACCCACCAGAAGATGTCCTGGTTCCGGCAGGTCTGTCTCAGCCTCCGCATCCGAACACCCCGCTCCTCGGCGCCCATGTGGTACGCCCGGAAGATGGCGTCCCCCACCGCCTCCCTGTCGTAAGGGTTGACGAGAAGCGCGCCGCCCCGGAGCTGGGCCGCCGCGCCGGCGAACTCGCTCAGAATCAGCACCCCGTTCTCCTCGATCGAGCAGGCGCAGTACTCCTTGGCGACGAGGTTCATCCCGTCTTTGAGGGGGGTGACGAGCGCGATCTCGGCCGTCCGATAGTAACCAAGGAGCTGATCCCGGGTGAGGCTCCGGAACATGTACTGAATCGGCACCCACCCGTGCCGCGTGAACTGCCCGTTGATCTCGCCGACGAGCCGGTCGATCTCCGTCTTGAGAGTCCGGTACTCAGGGACGTCTTCGCGGCTCGGGACCACGACCTGGGCGAGCGTGACGTTCTGGATCAGCTCCGGGTGCTTCCGGAGGGCGGTGCTGAACGCCCGGAGGCGTTGGGGGATCCCCTTCGTGTAGTCGAGCCGGTCGACTCCGAGGATGATCTGCCGTTTCGGGAGGTTCGAGTGGATTTCCCAGGCACGGCTTGAGACCTCCTCGGTTCCGCTCTCGCGATCGAAGAACGCGTAGTCGATCCCGATCGGGAAGACGCCGAGGCGGACCGCTCTCCCCTCGTGCGAGGCGGTGATGACCCTTCCCTTCCCCCGGATCGAGGGCTCGCGGAGCACCGCGGAGAGGCAATGGGTGAAGTTGCGGCGGTCCCGCTGGGTCTGAAAACCGATCAGGTCGTATTGGAGGAGATCCTCGAGAACCTGGGAGCGCCAGGGGAGCTTGAGGAAGATGTCCGGGGGCGGGAACGGGATGTGCAGGAAGAAGGAGATCGGGAGGTCCCCTCCCCCCTGGTCGCGGAACTCGCGTGCGACTCCCATGAGATGGTAGTCGTGAACCCAGGTGATATCCCCCGGCCTCACGCACGATCTCAGCGCCTCGGCGTACTTGCCGTTCACCGTGCGGTAGGTTCCCCAGTAGTCCGGATCCATGTTGCATCGGTCGACCAGGTCGTGGAAGAGGGGCCAGAGGATCTCGTTGCAGAAGCCGACGTAGAAGTCCCGCTCCTCCTCGGCGGTGAGCCGAACCGCCCGGAGGTCGTAGCCCGCCTCCCTCCCCGCTTCGCCGAGGAAGTCGTTGAGCCGGGGGGCGTCGACCGCGCCGGGCCATCCGATCCAGAGGCCCCCGCGGTCGCGGAGGACCGGAGCCATCGCCGTAACGAGCCCGCCGGATCCGGGGCGGGCGCTCCACCCCCCGCCGTCCTTCTCCATGACGATCGGAAGCCGGTTGGAGACGACCACCAGGCGGTTCCCCGTCGGGCTCATTCGGCCGGCTCCCCCTTCGTCGCGTCGATCCAGCGGTCGAGGAACGCGAGAAGCTCCCCCGGCGGCCGGAGCCAGAGATCCGCCTCGGTCGGCCGCAGCTCCTCGCGCACAAGGACGCGGAGCCCCCTCCCCTCGAGGGCGAGAAAGGCGTCCTCGTCGGTCCGGTCGTCGCCGAGATAGGCGGCCGGCGAGCCCGCGGGCTCCTCCGAGAGAACCGTCCGAACCGCGGTCCCTTTGTCCCTCCCCGGAGCGCGAAGCTCGAGCCCCCCGTCGAAGGCGTGCGTCGAGAGCCCCGCCTTCGCCGAAATCCGCTTCCATCGGGAGAGCACCTTGTCCTTCAACACGCCGACCTCGTCCGGCGGGAGCCCACGCCAATGAACCGCCACGGACGCCGGCTTCCGCTCGCAGCGCCGCTGAAGCCCCTCCTTCTGCGCCCACTCGTCCGCCTCGACGAGCCCGCGCACCGCCTCCTCGCCGATGAACCCGATCTCGGCGGGATCCGGGGGACGGAGCCTCTCCCAGCCGTGGCAGCCCCAGATCTCGGGGGTTTGCGGGAGGCCGAGGAGGGGGAGAACGTCGCGGGTCCATCTTCCGCTCACGACTACGACACGGCTCCTCCCCGACCCGATGAGCGTTCGAAGACGCGGGCGGAGCCCCTCGTACGGGACTGCCTCCCCCCTCTCGACGCGGAAGGGCGCGAGGGTGCCGTCGTAGTCGAGAAAGAGAACACGCCTCGCCGCACGCCGGAGCGACGAAAAGAACGCGTCAGGATCGGTTGAAGTGCGAAGAACCTGCATCGCGGTCTCCGGGCGAGAAGCGGCCGCAGGCGCC
>JBDRFQ010000002.1:0-4343 GCA_043818685.1 Candidatus Eiseniibacteriota bacterium | reverse complement strand
TCTCGCGGCGGAAGTGCTCGAGCTGCTCCTTGCTGATCCTCCCCTCGAGGAAGGCGCGCGCGTAGATCCCCGGCGCGGCGTGCCCCTGAAAGAAGATTTGGTCCCCCGACCCGCCGCCGTGCTTCCCGCGGAAGAAGTGGTTGAACCCGACCTCGTAGAGAGAGGCGGCGGACGCGTAGGTGGAGAGGTGGCCGCCGAGGCCCGCGAAGCGGGAGTTCGCCCGGCTCACCATCGCCATCGCGTTCCAGCGGACGATGCGGCGGATTCTCTTCTCCATCCGCTCGTCTCCGGGAAACTCCGGCTCCTGCTCCGGGGAGATCGTGTTGATGTAGGGGGTCCGGATCAGCTCGAGGCCGAGATCCTGCATGCGGGCCCGCTTGAGAACCTTGCGGAGAATGAACCGCGCCCTGTTCGGCCCGTCCTTCTCGATGACCCGGTCGAGAGACTCGATCCACTCTTTCGTTTCTTCCGGGTCCGCGTCGTAGAGCTGGTGCTTGAACGTTCGGTCGAATTCGTCCGGCATCGGGCATCCCTCCGGCGGATGGAGCCGGCGCCCGCGCTTCCGGCGATCCGGTGTCGGGCAACCGCTTCATGTCTCAATCGAAACGCGCGGCGGATCCAGGTCGAGAACCTCGCCGACGCGCGGCTTCCCCTTCTCGAAGGCGACCGAGACGGCGCCCGCGCGCCGGTCGTGGCAGAACGCGATCCGAAGATCCCTCTCCCGGCAGAGCGCGAGCACCCGCTCCTTCTCCTCGATCGTCGTCATTGGGTGGAGATCGTAGGCCATCACCCAGGGGAGGGGGAGGTGAGCGGCGGTCGGGATCATGTCCGACGCGAAGAGAAGGGGGCGGCGGTCGTCCTCGAAGAGCGGGAGAAGCTGGCCCGGCGTGTGGCCGTTCGAGACGATCCAGCGGACCCCGGGGAACGGGGAGGCCGGCGGGTGTCCATCGAGGAGCCGTAGCTTCCCCGAGTGCTCGATCCCGCGGAGGTCGCCCGCCCGGTAGGAGGCGCGGTCCTTGACCGAGGGGCTCGACGCGTGCTTCCACTGCGCCGCGTGGGCCCAGATCGTCGCGTTCGGGAAGCGCGGGCCCGTCTCTTCGCTCGAACCAGGCGCGGCGAGGGTCGCGCCGCCGCAGTGATCGAAGTGGAGGTGCGTGAGGATCAGGTCGGTTACGTCGTCCGCGCCGAAGCCGAAGGCGGCGAGCGCTCCTGCGACCGCCGCCGAATCGTCCTCGATCGCGAACCGCTCCGCCTCGTCCCTTTCCCATCGGGAGCCCGCCGCCGCATCGACGAGGATCAGCCTTCCCGCGGAGCGATCGACGGCCACGAGGACGCGGAGCGCCATCCGCATCCGGTTCTGCCCGTCCACGTCCTGGGTCTTTTCCCAGAGGATCTTGGGGACGACCCCGAACATCGCGCCGCCGTCGAGGCGGTCGTACCCGCCCGCGACCGAGGCGATCTCGTAGTTCCCGACTTGGATCATCGATCTCTCCGTTTTCTCATTCGGGCCGCTTCTCTTCCGGCAGGAGCTCGTCGAGGATCTCGAACGCCCTTCGAAGATGCGGGATGACGATCGAGCCGCCGATAACGAGCGCGATGTTCATCGCCTCGAGCACCTGCCGCCGGGTTGCCCCCTCGGCGACGCTCCGGTCGATGTGATAGAAGATGCAGTCGTCGCAGCGAAGCACCATCGACCCGACGAGCCCCATGAGCTCCTTCATGACGACCGGGATCTCCCCCTCGCGGTACGCGCCGGTGTCGAGGGCGAAGAAGCGGTTCAGTTCCTTCATGCCCTCGCCGAGGATCCTCTCGTTCATCTCGGTCCGGTACGCCCGAACCTCCCCGATCGGTTTCGCTTTCTTCAATGCGCGCACACCTCCCCGGCCGGGCCGGCTCCCCCGGTCGGCCCCGCATTGATGATAGGAAGACCGGCCGGCCCGCGGCTACATCCCGCGCGCGAGCGCGACGAACCGGTCCGCCCTCCCGACCGCGCGGTCCACCGCGCTCTTCCAGAACTCCGGCCTGCCGAGATCGACCCCGAGGTGCTTCCGGGCGAGGTCCTCGCAGGTCGTCGATCCGGTCTCCCGGAGGAGGGCCGCGTACTTCTTTGCGAACGAGGGACCCTCCTTCAGGGCGCGATCGTAGATCCCGCTGCTGAAAAGGTACCCGAACACGTAGGGGAAGTTGTAGAACGGCGTGGTCGTGATGTAGAAATGCAGCTTCGACGCCCAGAAGACCGGGTGGTACCCGTCCGGGTCGAGGGCGCCGCAGTAGGCCGTTTCCTGCGCCTTCCGCATCTCGCCGTTGAGCTCCTCGACGGTGAGGCTCTTCCCCCTTCGCGCTTCGAAGAACGAAGTCTCGAACAGAAAGCGCGCCCGGAGGTTCATCATCATGGTGACCGCGTCGTCGGCCTGGATGCCGAGGAGAGAGAGCTTCTCCCCGTCGGAAGAAGCCGCCTCGAGGGCCGCGTCGGAGACCAGCATCTCCGAGAACGTGCTCGCCGTCTCGGCGAGGGTCATCGGATACTGCGTCGCCCAGTAGGGGAAGTCCTTGACGAGCCAGCTGTGGTACGCGTGGCCGAGCTCGTGCCCGAGCGTGGAGACACCCCCGAAGGTCCCTCCGAAGGTCATGAAGATCCGGGTCTCTCCCTCGATCGGAAAGTCGGTACAGAATCCGCCGGCCCTCTTCCCCGGCCGGTCCTCCGCCTCGATCCACCGCTTCTCAAACGCGTTCCTCGCGAAGCCGCCGAGCTCCTCGCTGAAGCGGCCGAACTGCTCGAGAATGAAATCGGCCGCCTGGTCGTACGTGAACCTCCGTTCGGCCCCCCCGACGGGCGCGGCGAGATCGTACCACGCGAGACGCTCGATCCCGATGAGGCGCGCCTTCTCCTTCATATAGGGAACGAGACGGGCGCTCTCCTCGGCGACCACTCCCCACATCGCCTCGAGGGTCTCGCGGCGCATCCGGTTGATCCGGAGTGGTTCCGCAAGCACCGAGTCCCATCCGCGGTTCTTGTAGAGGCCGAGCCGGTAGCCTGCCTGGCTGTTCAGCGCGACCGCCGTGAGATCGGCGACCCGGCCCCAGGCCGACTCCAGCTTCTCGAACGCCTGCTTCCGGACTCCTCGGTCCGGGTTTTCGAGACGGTTGTGGACCTGTCCCATCGAGAGCGGGAGCTTCTTCCCCTTCTCCTCGAACTCGACCCGGAGCCCACCCGCGATCCTCTCGTACATCCGGCCCCAGGCGTGATAGCCGTCCACGGAGAGCTCCTCGGCAAGCAGCTCTTTCTCCGGCGCCATCTTGACGCGGGCGATCTCCCGGAGCTCGTTCAGAACGAACGAGACGTCGGCGAGCTCGGGGCGGGCGAGCATCTGCTTCCACGCGCCGTCGCTCGCTCCGAGGAAACGGCTTTCGAGCCGCGTGAGGAGCATCGCCCGCCTCGCGTTCATCTTCCGCACGCGGCTCATCAGCTGCCCGGCGAGCGCGTCGGACACGTCCTGCGCTTCGAGGCACTCGACGAAGCCGACGGCGTCCCAGAGACGCGCGGACAGATCCTGAAGATCCTGGATCGCCTTCACCCACTCGGGGCCGGGCTCGTCCGGCAGGCCGGCGAGAAGACGATCCATCTCTTGGATGGAGGAATCGCACGCGTCGAGGAGCCTCGCGAATTCAGGCGAACGGCTCCCCCCGGGGTAGAGGGAGTCGAGATTCCAGATCGGGTCGTACTTGCCCATTTTCCGCCTTTCTTTTCGCTTCGCCGGGAGCCGTCCGAGGCGCGCCCGGCCCCGCGGTCACGTCTTCGGTTCGCGGAAGATCCCGAAGGAACTCGTGTACCCGTGCAGGTACGTCGTGCCCCCGACGGGACCGATCTCGCCGCTAGAGAAGAACCCGCCGAGGGGGAGATCGCCGAGGATCGACCGGAAGAGGTCGGTGTCGTGGTCCGCTCTTCCATAGAGGGGCATCCCGCGGCCGAGGCACGAGAAGAGGAGGGCGCCCCTCGCGCCGGCGGATTCGCCCGATTCGCGGAACGACGAGAGAACAGCCTCGAGATCCTGAGCGGATGATCGGGCGTCCCGCATGTGGAACCGCACCGTCCGGCCGACGCGGAGACCCTCTCCGACGGCGAGCGCCCCCGACTCGGGGTCCATGCCGATCAGGTTGCGGACGAGAAAGCCGCCCGCCTCGGGGTTCTCCGCGAGCTCGTCCATGGAGATCCCGAGAAAGAGCGAAGAGGCCGCGAGCTCGCGTTCTTCCTCCGGGAGCGCACCGAGGATCTCCCGGGCCACCGCGAGCGGCGGGCGGCCGTCGACCTCGAGAAGAAGCCTGCCGCGGCAGCGGGTCACCCG
>JBDRFQ010000001.1:0-4948 GCA_043818685.1 Candidatus Eiseniibacteriota bacterium | reverse complement strand
GGGACGCCGGTGCATCCCGCGAATACTAGCGTGACTCGTCGTCGAAGCGCCCGATCATCCCCGCTCTCCCTTCGGCAAAAGCAAGAACGGCCACCCCCTCGCAGAGGTGGCCGCCCTTGACAATAGCCGTGCCATACTATCGAACGAGGAGCAGCTTCGCGGTTCGGGTTTCGGCTCCGGCGACGAGGCGTGTGAGGTAGATCCCGGAGGGAGCCGGCGCGCCCCTTCGGTCGGTTCCGTCCCAGACGACCGCGTGGGGACCCTCGGGGAGCGGCTCCCCCGAAAGGAGCGTGCGCACGAGCCGCCCACCGGGATCGAGAACGGTAAGGAGCACCGGCGCCGGTTTCGAAAGGCGGAAGAGAATCGTCGTCTCCGGGTTGAACGGGTTCGGCCGGGCGGAGAGCGCGACGGACAAGGCGGCGGCAGGCGCCCCGGCGGCCGCTCCCACGCTCGGATCGAACGTGAGCCAGATCGGGTTCGTGTAGGCCCGGTGCCCCGCGTCGCCGTCGGCGGTCAGAAGCTCCGCGCGGAAGAAGCGGGTTCCTTCGAACCCGAAGGTTTGGATATCGATCGTCTCGGTCCCCGAAAGACCCTCTCCCGAGACGGTCGGGTCGAAGCTCGCGAGCGTCGCCGTCCCCGTTCCGTCCCCCGAGAGGAGCGCCACCGAGACAGCCGGTCCGAACTCGGGGAGCGACGTCCACCGGATCCGAAGAGGGAGGGGGGAGGTCGTCCCCACGGTTCCCTCGCCGCCGATCGCGACGTCCCCGTCTTCGTACCAGTCCTCGTCGCCGTCCAGGTCGAGCCCGATCTCGAGAAACGGCCCGTCCGTCACGACCGAACGCCCCCCCCGAAACGCCGCGAGGATCGCGCCGATCGGCGGGAGGCTGTCCGGTCCGTAGCCGGGGACGTGGACCACGGACTGCACCTTGCCGATCGCGTTATCCTCCGCGTAGTTGTCGAGGCTCATGTACGAGGCGTAGTTGAAGTCGCCGTGCGCGTCGCTCCCCCCGGAGAGGAAGATCCTCCGAGGGTCGCCCGAGGCGATGTCCGCGGCGAGAAGGGAGTCCCAGAGGGCGATCCCCTCGAGAAGCTCGTTCGGGTACGGGTTGTCCGGGGCGGTCCCCGCGTCGAAATCGGCCCACGGGTTTTCCTGGTTCGAGGAGCGCCGCGTGGCGCGCGTGTTGAACGCCTCGAGACCGATGAACCGGCCGCGCGCGAGAGCTTCCGCGAGATCCTGATCCCGCCAGCGAGTCCCGTTCACGCCGATGTCGATCCCGCCGAACTCCGCGGAGAGATCGGAGAGCGGGTGCGCCGCGTACGCGAAGCCTTCCGGCTCGAGGGCGTCGAGACCGGCGGCAAGAGAGGGGGTCACCGGGCGCTCGCCGGGCGCGCCGGAAAGGGGGGAGGCGATGTACTCCGGGTTGTAGAAGAGACAATGGAGCGTTTTCCCGTACGTGTCCGGATCGACCGAGGCAAGGTTGATCTCGACACCGCGGTAAACGCGGAGGCCGGGACCGTCCGCCTCGGCCGCGTCCGCGCCGAGAGCGCCCCAGGAGGAGCCGTGGTCGAGGTTGTTCCGCACGACGGCCGTGGTTCCGGAGGCCGATTGAATCGTGTACTCCCACTGGTGCGTCGCGTAGGAGTACGCCCCGTCCCCCGTCTCGTCCAGGTCGCACGAGTGGTCGGTCGCCGTGAGCCAGTCGAGACCGACGGCCGCCGCCGCGAGGCGCACGGCGGGGACCGGCGCGCCGAACTCGTAGAGGTTGTTCGTGTACATCGTGTGGAGGTGCGTGTCGCCGCCGTACCAATCCTGCGGCCAGGGGAAGGGTCCGCTGCCGACGTGGACGCGGAGCGTGCGCCCGGCCGTGTAGTTGAACCAGTCGTCCCGGTAGTAGATCGACACTTCGAGCTGGATCGCGTCCCCCGGCCCATAGCCGAGAGCGGCGGGCGCGAGGGGCGTGCCGTCCGGAAGGGACGGATGCCCCTCGGTTACCGTCGTGATGTACGTCCAGTAGTTGTGCTCGCTCGCGTCGTCCCCGATCCGCTCGTCCCCGAAGTCGTGATGCCAGAGAACGGTCGATCCGCCCCCCGTCACGTCGGTGCAGCGGATCCAGTGGAGCTCGCGGATGTCGTCCACGTCGCAGTCCTTGAGGACGATCGTGATCGGGATCGGTGTTTGCGCATCGACCACGCGCCAGGGAGCGTCCGTGATGAAGTCCTTCGCGTAGGTGTTGTCGTACCGGGTGTCCGCCCCCGCGGCCGATGAGAAGACGGCGAGGCACGCGAGAGAGGCGAGGATCCTCGGGAGCGATCGGCAGATCATCATCCTATCTCACCAGGCTGATCTTCCTGGTCGCCACGCGATCGCCGGTCTCCAGGCGGAGGAAGTACGTGCCGCTCGGGGCCGCGCGGCCCCGATTATCGATGCCGTCCCACGCGCTTCGGTGCTTGCCCGCCGCGAGGGTCTTATCGGCGAGGCGCCGAACGAGGCGCCCGGCCGGATCGTAGACCCCCAGCACGACGGGCCCGCTCTCCGCGAGGCTGTACACGATCTCTCCCCGCGGGTTGAACGGGTTCGGCCGGATCTCGAGAAGCGCGGCGGCTCGCGGGACGCCCGACCCGGCGTCCGCCGTTCCGGTCGGGACCTGGATCGTCAGGGAGTGCATCGAGCGGCCGTGAGTCCCCGCGACGAGAGTCCGCGTCGGCTGGTGGAACTTCAGGTCGTAGATCGGGACCGCGGGGAGCCCGTCGCCGAGCGCGTACCAGACGCCTCCGAGGTTCGGCGTGTAGAAGCAGCCGACGTCCGAGCCGAGGTAGAGGGTGTTCGGGTCGTCCGGATCGACGACCAGAGCGTTCACCGGCGCCTCGGGGAGGTTTCCGCCGATGTCGCTCCATGTCGCCCCGTGGTCCGTCGTCCGGTAGACGTGCGAGATCTCCTCGTCCCACCGGAGCCCCGAGAAAGCCGCGTAGGCGACGGCCGGATCGACCGGATCGGCGGCGACGCGCGTTACCCACCGGTTCGGGAGCGACGCGGAGACCTTCGTCCAGTTCCCGCCCCCGTTCGTCGTCACCCATACGTTCGAATCGTCGGTTCCGACATAGATCACGTTTCCGTCGGCGGGGGAGACCGCGATCGTCGTGATCGTCCCGTAGTTTCCCCCCGCGCTGCCGTTCGTGAGATCGGTGCTGATCGAGCTCCAGGAGGAGGCGCCGTTTGTCGAGCGCCAGAGACGGTACGTGCCGTAGAACATCCTCTCCGGGTTCGAGGGATCGAGCACGACCGGCGTGGACCAGTTCCGCCGGTCGTTGCTGTTGACGCCGTCGAGAGCCCAGTCCCACGAGTAGCCGAAGTCGGTCGACTTGTAGAGATTGCCGTACTGATACTCGGCGAAGATCGTGTTCGAGTTCGTCGGGTCGACGATCGTGTAGAAGCCGTCCCCGCCGAGGATGTGTTCCCAGTCGTCCTCTGCTCCGGTCGCCGTCCGGAGCGTGCCGTTGTCCTGCGTTCCGCCGTAGAGCCTCTCCGGGTGGAGGTGGTCGATCCCGATCGCGTAGAACTGGTTCGTCGGCTGGTCGTACAGCTTCGTCCAGGTGTCTCCCTCGTTCGTGGAGACGTAGATTCCGCCGTCGTTCCCCTCGAAGATCCGGTCGGGGTTCGAGGGATCGAAAACGAGCGCGTGGTGGTCGACGTGGTTGTCCTCGCCCACCTCCGCCCAGCTTGAGCCGCCGTTCTCGGTCCGGTAGAAGGGAACGCCGAGCGCGAACGCCCGGTTCGGGTCGGAAGGATCGACGCGGATCTGTCCGAAGTACCAGCCGAAGGAGCTGTGGATCGACGAGACCGCCGAGTCGTTTGTCCGTGTCCAGGAGTTCCCGCCGTTCGTGGTCTTGTAGACCCGGGCTCCCTCGCCGACGATGTCGTAGATCGCGTAGACGACGTTCGGGCTCGAGGCGGAGATCGAGAGACCGATGCGTCCGACGTTCGGGCCGGCGTTCGGGAGGCCGTTCGTGAGGAGGGCCCACGTGTCGCCGCCGTCGTGCGAGCGGTAGATCCCGCTCCCCGGCCCGCCGGAGCGCCGGTACGTGAGGCCGCGCACCCTCTCCCACATCGCCGCGTAAACCGTGTCCGGCTTCGTCGGATCGATCGCGACGTCGACCGCGGCGGTCGAGTCGTTGACGAAGAGGACGCGCGTCCACGACCCGCCTGCGTCGGCGGAGCGGTAGATCCCGCGCTCCCCCCCCGTTCCGAAGAGGACGCCGGTCGCCGCGACCCAGATCCGATCCGTGTCGATCGGATCGACGACGACCCGGCCGATGTACCGGCTCTCCTCGAGGCCGATGTGGCTCCAGCTCGCTCCCGCGTCGACCGACTTGAACATCCCCATGCCGAACCAGCTGAAGCTGTGTGCGGCCGACTCGCCCGTTCCAACGTAGAGGATATCCGGGTTCTGCGGATCGAGAGCGATCGCGCCGATCGTGAGGACCGGCTGGTCGTCGAAGATCGGCTCCCACGTTGCGCCTCCGTCGCTCGATCGGAACACGCCCCCGCTCGCCATCCCCGCGTAGATCGTGTTCGGATCGGACGGATCGATCGCCAGATCGGCGAGGCGCGCCCCGATGTTGCTCGGACCCCGCTCGGTCCAGGCCGCCCGCGCTCCCTTTCCCCGGCCGGCCGCGCGCATCGCCTGCGCCTCTCCCATCGCCACGGTGAGCTCTTCATAGTTCAAGCGTTCGTACGGATAGGCCCTCTGGCGAAAGGTCCAGTCGTTCGGCTCCGCCCCCGGTCCCGACGGCAGCCCCGCCGCGGTTCTCTCCGCGCGTCTCGCCGCCTTGTCGGAGGCGATCCGTTCGGAGACCTCGCCGGGCGTGAGGGAGGGCGTGTCGCGGAGCGACGCCTGGTAGACGAAGGCGGCGGCCGCCGCCGCGAGCAGAACGAAGACGGGGACGAGTC